>NZ_QRQS01000001.1:223535-245297 GCF_003475605.1 Collinsella sp. AF31-11 | reverse complement strand
ACCTCAAGTACCGCCGCTACTACCACCAGTTCGACTACTAAGAGCTGGTCGCAGGTCCGATATCTTGGCTGGTTGATATCTCGACCCTACACAAGGGCGTCCGCATTTGCGCGGGCGCCCTTTTTGCGTTGCTGTCGGCGCAGGGTGTCTTCGGCGGAAAGTTCATCCCGGGCTTGCGGCTCGGAGTGGGACGCGCTTTCCGGTTGGGCTGGGGGAATCGCCAGATTAAGCTGAGAGCTTGCCCCTATGTTTCTAAATGAATACGCTGTGAGCCGAGGGAGACGATTTTCCCCGCAAGCACTCTAGTATGCTAAAGTACCCAGAAGACCGGCGGAGCTATGCCGGTCTTCTGTTCTATGCGAAGCACAGCATGAGGAGGCTCACCAGATGACGGCCACACCGTGGGGATTCCGGGACATATTGCCCGAGGAGGCTCAGGCGCGCGAGGAGATCGCATGTACGGTGAAGGGCTGCTTCAGGGAGCATCATTACCTTCCGGTCGAGACACCGCTGCTCGAGGACAAGGGTTCGCTCGAGGAAGGCGGCCGCATTGCGGACACGCCGTTTAAGCTCTTTGATGAAGACGGTCGCCTGCTGGTGGTCCGTCCCGACAACACATTGCCGATCGTGCGTCTGGTTTCGACCCGCATGCGCGCGGCCGACCTGCCCCTACGTCTTCGCTACGAGGCGCCGGTGGTTCGTGAGTGCCAGCGCAATGCCGGCGGCTCGCGTCAGTTTACGCAACTGGGTTTTGAGCTCATCGGTGTGGGCGACACTGCGGGCGATGTCGAGATCGTCTCGCTCGTGGCCGAGGCCGTGCGTAAGCTGGCACTGCCCGATGCGCGCATTATCGCGGGCAGCGTGCGTCCGTTTAAGGAACTGCTCGCGGCGTGCGAGGATCGCGAGCTGGCCGCCGAGGCCCTGCGCTGCGTGCACGCCAACGACTTTGTGGGCCTCGATGCCCGCGTGGCGGCAAGCACCGAGTCCGATGCCGTCAAGGCCGCCATTAGCGAGCTGCCGCGTCTGCATGGCGGTGCCGAGGTGCTCGACCGCGTGGACGCGCTGCTGGAGGCCGCCGGTATCGTCGCGCCGCTGACGTGCGAGCTGCGTGCCCTGGTCGAGGGCCTGGCACCCGAGGACGCCCAGGTGCTGTCGTTCGACTTCTCTATCATGAACTCTTTCGATTACTACACGGGCCTGGTCTTTAAGGCCTATGCCGGCGGACTGCCCGATCCGGTCGGTTCGGGCGGACGCTATGATTCCATCTTTACCGGCGCATTTGGCGACGGTATCGAGGTGCCGGCGGCGGGCTTCGCCTTTTCGCTCGAGCGCCTGGAGGCCGCGCGCACCTCGGCCGAGGACGCCGCTTCCGATGGCGACCACGCCGTGGGCCGTGGCGCCGAGGGTCCGCTGCGTATCGCCGTGCCCAAGGGCTCGCTCAAGGCCGATACCCTCGACGTGCTTGAGGCTGCGGGCCTGGACGTCTCCGAGCTGCGTGACCCCGGCCGTCACCTGATCGTTCGCGGCCGCGACACGCGTGCCGGCGAGGGCGCAGTCGGCGATATCGAGTTTGTCATCGTGCGTCCCAGCGATGCGCCTGCCTTTGTGGGCTGCGGTGGTGCCGATTGTGGCATCTGCGGCTGGGACTCGCTCATCGAGGCAGACCTCAACCTGCTGCAGCTGGTCGATTTGGGTTACGGCCTGTGCACCTTTATTGAGGCTGAGCCCGATTGGCGCGCCGGTCAGGCCGAGCGCAACTATGCCCGCCGCGGTTCGCTTCGCGTGGCAACCAAGTACCCGCGCATCGCGAGTGCCTGGTATGCCGAGCGCGGCGTGAACGCCGACATTGTTTCGCTGCACGGCAACATCGAGCTGGGACCCATCGTCGGTATGACCGATCGCATCGTGGATATCACCGCCACGGGCGCCACGCTGCACGACAACGACCTGGTCATCACCGGCCGCATTATGGACTGCACGGCCCGCTTCTTCGTCAACCCGGGTGCCGCGCGCCTGGATCCGCGCGTTCGCAACCTGGCCGATCGCCTGGCGGCTGCCGTGAAGGACAAGCATTTTGAGCCCGTCGCGGGCTCGGCACAATAGCGCGAGCGCGCACGGGCGCCCCAACGTCCGGGCTGCGGGCCGACTGGTGCCGCCGTCCGGCCTCTCGTTTTCGAACACAACCTCGACCGATAGGGGATACCGAAATGAAGACCATCAAGCTTGCTCCCGGTGAGCGCCTCGTTACCAACCAGCTCAACCGTAAGGGCGTGCTGCCGCAAAACATTGTCGACGCCGCCCGCGATATCGTGGCCAGCGTGCGTGCCAATGGCGATGCCGCGGTGCGCGACTATTGCCAGCGTTTTGACGGTGTTGAGCTGCAGAGCTTCCGTCTGCCGCAGGAGCAGATCGATGCCGCGCTCGAAGGCCTCGACCCGGCCTTTGTCGCCGCGCTCGAGAAGGCTGCGCGCCAGATTCGCGAGTTTCACCAGCGCGAGGTCGAGCAGAGCTGGTTTACCACGCGCCCGGACGGCACGATGCTCGGCGTTAAGGTGACCCCGCTTGCCGCGGCCGGCATCTACGTGCCGGGCGGTCGCGCGCAGTATCCCTCCACCGTGCTCATGAACGCTATCCCTGCCAAGGTGGCCGGCGTCAAGCGCGTGGTCATGGTGACGCCGCCACAAAAGGACGGCCTGATCAGCCCCTACACGCTCGCCGCGGCCAAGCTTGGCGGCGTGGACGAGATCTATATGGTGGGCGGCGCCCAGGCCGTGGCCGCGCTGGCGTACGGTACCGAGACCATTCCGCGCGTCGACAAGATCACCGGCCCGGGCAACGCCTTTGTCGCCGCGGCCAAGCAGATTGTCTCGGGCGACGTGGGCATCGACATGGTCGCCGGCCCCTCCGAGGTCTGCGTGCTGGCCGATGCCACGGCCAAGCCCATGGTGGTCGCGGCCGACCTGATGGCCCAGGCCGAGCACGATCCGCTTGCCGCCTGCTATCTGGTGACCTGCGACGAGCAGTTTGCGCGCGAGGTCGAGGCGGGTGTCGACATTCTAGTGGCGCAGTCGCCGCGTGCCGAGATCACGCGCGCCTCGCTCGACAACGAGGGCACCATCGTGGTGGCCGCCGATATGGCTGCCGCCGTCGAGGCCGTGAACACCGTGGCGCCCGAGCACCTGGAGCTGCACTGCAAGGATGCAATGGGCCTGCTTGGCGGCATTCGCAACGCCGGCGCCATCTTTGTGGGCGCTTGGAGCTCCGAGCCGCTCGGCGATTACGTTGCCGGCCCCAACCACACGCTGCCGACCGGCGGCACGGCCATGTTCTCCAACCCGCTTTCGGTGGAGGAGTTCGTCAAGCGCTCGAGTGTCATTTGCTATACACCCGAGGGCCTGCTCTCCGATGCTCCTGCCACGCAGCGTCTAGCCGAGGCCGAGGGCCTGTGGGCGCACGCGCTTTCTGCCGCCCTGCGTCGTCGCGTGCTGGAACAGGGCGAGGATTCCGTGAGCGCCGAGTCGCTGGCGGCGGCCGACCTGACCAAGGTTGCCTGGCCGGGCGACGCCGCGGCGACGGTCGCCGAGGGTGTGGACTTGGCGGCTGCGGGCGCGGATGGCGCTAACGCGACCGGCGGGGAGGCCTAATATGGCCGAGCTGACGCCTCGCATGAAGGAACTCGTCCAGCCCTACTTGGCCGGCATTGAGCCCTACGATCCCAACTTTACGCCCACGCGCATCAACCTTTCGGCCAACGAGAACACCTATCCCGTGCCGGCCGGCGTGCGCGAGGCGGTCGACGCGGCGCTCGCCGCCACGCCGCTCAACCGCTATCCCGACCCCATGTCCAACGACCTGCGCGACGAGCTTGCCGCTTGGCATGGCGTGGCACGCGAGAACATCTGCGTGGGCAACGGCGGCGACGAGCTGCTCTATAACTACCTGCTGGCGTTTGGCGGCGCGGGGCGGACCCTGCTCAACTGCCCGCCATGCTTTAGCGAGTATGCGTTCTTTGCGTCGCTCTGCCAGACCGAGGTGAGCGACGTGTGGCGCGATCCGGTGACCTTTGAGCTCGACCAGGCTGCCGTGCTTGCGGCAGCGCCCGAGTGCAACCTGGCGATTGTGACCTCGCCCAACAATCCCACGGGCGACGTGGCGCCGCTCGACTTTATCGCTGCCCTGTGCGATGCCTGCCCCGGCATGGTGATGGTCGACGAGGCCTACGTGGAGTTTGCTGACGATTCGTTTGGCGCGGCCACCACGGCGCAAGGGCTTATCGCCGAGCATTCCAACCTGGTGATTCTGCATACGCTGTCCAAGGCGTTCGGCGCCGCCGGCACGCGTCTGGGCTATGTGATCGCGACCCCCGAGGTTATTGACGTGTTCGCGGCGATTCGCCAGATCTATTCAGTCAGCGTGCTGAGCCAGGCCGCGGCGCTTGCCTGCGTGCGTGCCCGCGATGCGTACGCGCCCGTGGTGGCACAGGTTGTATCCGAGCGCGAGCGCGAGCTGTGCGCCCTGCGCGCAATGGCTGCCGAGGGCCTGCCCGTGGAGGCGTGGCCGAGCGCGGCGAACTTTGTGCTCGTGCGCACGCCGCACGCCACACGCGTGCGCGAGCGCCTGCGCGACGAGTATTCAATTTTGGTGCGTGACTTTAGCTACGCGCCGGGGCTTGCGGACTGTCTGCGCATTACCGTGGGTACCCCGCAGGAAAACGACGAGGTGCTGGCAGCGTTTGCCGCGCTGGTGAAGGAGGAGATGTAGATGGGCCGTTATGTCGAGGTGACCCGCAAGACGGGCGAGACCGACATTGTCGTTAGACTCGATCTGGACGGATCCGGCGTGTGCGATATCTCGACCGGCGTGCCGTTTTTCGACCACATGCTCAACGCCTTTGGCCGCCATGGCCTGTTCGATTTGACGGTACATGCGATGGGCGATGTGGAGGTCGACGCGCACCACACCGTCGAGGACACGGGCATTGTGCTGGGCGAGGCGTTTTGCCAGGCACTGGGTGACAAGGCGGGCATTACGCGCTTTGCCGATGCGGCGATTGCCATGGACGAGACGCTCGTGATGGCCGCCGTTGATATCTCGGGTCGCGGGCAGGCCTATTGCGATCTGCCCGTGCCGACCGAGCGCGTGGGCAGCTTTGATACCGAGCTGGCCGTCGAGTTCTTCTATGCCTTTGCGCGCGATGCTAAGCTCACGCTGCATGTGCGCGAGCTGGCGGGCGGCAACTCGCATCACATTATCGAGGCAGCCTTTAAGGCCGTGGGACGCACGATGCGCCACGCCTGCGAGCTTGATCCCCGCGTCCAAGGAATCCCCAGCACCAAGGGCTCACTGTAACCGCCACAAGGGTAAAAACCACCACAAAGGGGACAGGCACCTTCGTGGTGGTTTTGGATGATGGGAAAAGGGAGGGTCGCGTGGGCGAACCGAAGATCGTGGTGGTCGACTACCACAAAGGGAACTTGTCGAGCGTCGTGCGCGGGCTTGCGCGCGCCGGTGCCGCTGCCTGCACGTCGGATGATCCGGAACAGATCCGCAAGGCCGATGGCCTGGTCATCCCGGGCGTGGGCGCGTTCTATGACGCGATCGCCTTTATGCGCCAGAGCGGCGAGGAGGCGGCCGTGCTTGACGCCGTTGCCGCCGGAACTCCTCTGCTCGGCATCTGCCTGGGCCTTCAGCTGTTTTTTGAACGCGGCGACGAGGGCGTGCCGGCGGACGAGGGCGCGGACGACGATGCCTCCGAGCAGGCCGGCGGTCCCTGGGTCGATGGCCTGGGCATTATGCGCGGCTCGTGCACGCGCTTGGAATCGAGTCGCCTGAAGGTGCCGCACGTGGGCTGGGACCAGGTGCACATGACGCCCGCCGGCGCGGCCGATCCATTGCTCGCCGGTTTTGCCGAGGGCGCCAACATGTACTTCACCCACAGCTATGCGGTGGCCGACGATGTCGATGCCGCCGATGTTCTGGCGCGCACGCACTACACGCGGAGCTTCCCGTGCATCGTGCGCCACGGCAACGTGTGGGGCTGCCAGTTCCATCCCGAGAAATCCTCCGCGCTGGGACAGCGCATCCTTAAGAACTTCGTCAACATCGTCGAGGAGGCCGGCCGATGATTCTGTTTCCCGCAATCGATTTGATCGGCGGCAAGGTCGTGCGCCTGGAGCGCGGCGACCGGAGCCGCTGCAAGGTATATTCCGACGACCCCGTGGCCGTTGCCCGCTCCTTTGCCGAGCAGGGTGCGAACTGGGTGCATGTCGTCGACCTGTCCGCTGCCTTTGGCGAGGATGAGGACGCATGCGCTGCCAACTCGACGGCGATCAAGGCTATCTGCGGCGTCGACGGTCTGTCTGTGGACGTGGGCGGCGGCGTCCGCTCGCTCGCACGCATCGACGAGCTGGCCGGCTATGGCGCGCGCCGTATTGCGCTGGGGACCGTGCTGGTGACCGAGCCGGGTTTTGCCGAGGTGGCGGCCAAAGGCTTTGGCGAGCTGTTGGTGGCTGACATTGCCGCCCGCGACGGCCAGGTCAAGGTGAACGGCTGGCGTGACGGCGCGGGCGTGGCGCTCGACGATGCCGTGGCGCAGCTTTCCGAGCTGGGCTTTAAGCATTTGGTGTACACCGACATCGCGCGCGATGGCATGCAGACGGGCATCGACGTGGCGGCGTATCGCCATGTGGCCGAGGTTGCGGGTTTTCCCGTCATGGCTTCGGGTGGCATCTCGACACTCGACGATATCTGCGCGCTTGCCGCGGTGGGTGAGGATGCTATTGAGGGTGCGATCACCGGTCGCGCGCTCTACGAGGGCAACTTTACGCTGGCACAGGCGCTGGCCGCCGCCCGAGGGGAGGAGTAGCCCATGCTTACCAAGCGTGTGATTCCCTGTCTGGACGTTAAGGACGGCCGCGTGGTCAAGGGCGTCAACTTTGTGAGCCTGCGCGATGCGGGCGATCCGGTGGAGCTGGCGCGCGCCTACGACCGCGAGGGCGCGGACGAAGTCGTGTTCCTGGACATCACTGCGACGAGCGATAACCGTGCGACGACCATTGAGATGGCGGCGCATGCGGCCGAGGAGCTGGCCATTCCCTATACCGTGGGCGGCGGTTTTCGTGACCTGGCGGGCATGCGAACCATGGTGGCTGCCGGTGCCGATAAGGTGTCGCTCAACTCTGCTGCCGTGCGCGATCCGTCGCTGGTCAGCCAAGCTGCCGCTGCATTTGGCAGCCAGGCCGTGGTCGTGGCGATCGATGCCAAGCGTGTTGGTTTGCCCGGTGAGCCGGGAGCCGACAAGTGGGAGGTCTTTACCGCGGGCGGCCGTAACGCCACGGGTATCGATGCGGTGGCGTGGGCCGAGGAAGCGGCTCGTCGCGGCGCCGGTGAGATCTTGCTCACCAGCATGGATCGCGACGGCACCAAGGCTGGCTTCGACCTGGCACTCACCCGCGCCGTGGCGCGCGCGGTGCCGATCCCGGTGATCGCAAGCGGCGGCGTGGGCACGCTCGAGCATTTTGCCGAGGGCGTGATCGAGGGCGAGGCCGACGCCGTGCTGGCAGCAAGTGTCTTTCACTTTGGGACCTTCAGTATTCGCGAAGTCAAAGAATACATGGCCAGCCAGGGAATACCTGTGAGATTGGACTTCTAAATGGAGCAAGTGACAACCGCGGCAGAGCTCAAATACGACGACCGTGGGCTGATTCCTTGTGTGGTTCAGCAGTATGACACCGGTGAGGTGCTTATGGTTGCTTGGATGAACGAGGAATCGGTGGGGCTTACGCTCAAGACCGGGACCACGTGGTTTTGGAGCCGCAGCCGCCAGGAGCTCTGGAACAAGGGCGCGACGAGCGGCAATATGCAGGAGGTCAAGGAGCTCTGGGCCGACTGCGATAGCGATACGCTGCTGGTCAAGGTCGACTCGCCGGGTCCGGCCTGCCATACCGGCAACCGTACCTGCTTCTTTAGAAAACTCGCGTAGGGCGGGCGCTCGACCAGGCGCTTGGCCAACCAGAAAGGATTGAACCATGGGTGTGCGCACCGCGAATGTTCAGGATGGAAATATCGGTGAGACGCTGACGGGGCTCGCCGGGGTGATTCACGGCCGTCGCGACGCATCGCCGCAGGAGAGCTATACCGCTCGCCTGCTGACCGATGTCGAGGACGAGCTGCTCAAGAAGCTTGCCGAGGAGGCGAGCGAGGTGATCATGGCCTGCAAGGATAACGACCACGATCACATCCGCTACGAGGCCGGCGACCTGATCTACCACCTGCTCGTGACGCTCGAGCGCTACGGCATCACCCTCGATGAGCTGGCCGGCGAACTCAACGCCCGCCGTCAATAGTTGTTTAAGAACGTCCCCAACGACTAGTCTTAGGCGAGGGGCGTGGATTCCCATTCGCCGGTGGGGTGGGGGATATCGAAGGTTCGGTAGCCACAGTCGTAGGCGTGTGCCTGGGCCTCACGGATGTTCCAGCAGATGTCGCGGGCACGGTGTGCGTCCGAGCCAAAAGTAATCGGCACCTCGGCGTGGGCAAAGCAACGCAGCAATCCGGTTGCGGGATAGTAGTCGTCCAAGCCCTTACGCGGCGCGGCGGTAGAAACCTCAACGCGGCGGCCCGTGTCGTGGGCGCACTCGGCCATCTGCTCCCAAAAGGGCATGGGGTTAAAGTCGGGCGCAAAGCCCTCTTTCGAAAAACGCATGACTAGGTCGGGATGGGCCATCACGTCAAAGTTGAGCGAGCTCTCGCAGGCGCGGCACCAGTCGTCGACATAGCGCTCCCATACGCCGCGCACGCCTAAGTTTTCCCAAACATGCAGGTTGGTATCGTCGTCAATCCAGCCGCAGAGCGAATCGGGCGTGTCGGGGCGAGCGACGTCCTCTGTCCCCGCCGTGCTTGCGGCGCCTGCCGCAATATCGCCTGGGTTGCCAATCCAATGCACGCTACCCAGGCGTACGATGGCGCCCTGGGACCAGCTCTCAACCAAAGGCTCGCAACCTTGGTACCAATCGCATTCAAAGCCATAGATAAGCTCGAGCTCGGGTGCGATCTGCACGGCAAGCTTGCGGGCGTCCTCAAAAGCCAGGCGGTGCGCCGGCAAGTCGCCCTCGACGACCTGCACCTCGCAGTTAGCATCCATACTGGAAGGCAAGGTGAGGTGGTCGGTCGAGACCATGACCCGACAGCCAGCGGCCGCGGCAGCGCGAACGTTTTCCTCAAAGGAGGCATGGCCGTCCGAAAACGAGGTATGAGTATGGCAATCGACCAGCGGGCATGCGGGCATGGCGACTCCTTTGCATTTGGCGAATCCGCTCCATTGTAATGGCGCAACTCTCAAAACGCCGGGCACGTCGGAGGTCGAAATCGATTGGAAAGGCTGCGCGGCGCACGGTGCGGCCTCGCTTGCGCTCTCAAAACGTGTACGTCAGCCTCCAAAACCGACAAAAAATGGCATATTTGGAGGCTGACGTACACGTTTGGATAGGGGCGAGGGCGGCGACGGACGAAAGTCACGTCTGCGCCACGTCCGGTGTGCTAGCGTTTGGATGAACAAAACGAGCCCGTGCGGAAAGGACCCGGACTGTATGCAATGCGATAGCAAATTCCCGCTGTCCCGCGAGATCGATGCGCCCGGAACCATCGTCAAGCTGGAATGCGACATCGACGATGCGTCGCCCGAGGTGCTCGCCTACGCCGCCGATCGCCTGCGCGAGGCGGGAGCGCGCGAGGTGCACTGGCTGCCCCTCTACTGCAAGAAAGGCCGCCCCGGCTGGCAGCTGCAGGTGATCTGCTCCCGCGAGGACATTGACCATCTGCAGACGATCATCTTTTTGGAAACCACGACTAATGGCATCCGGCGCCAGGTCATGGAGCGCGTTTGCCTGCCGCGCCGCTTTGAGCAGGTCGCAACGCCTTGGGGCGAGGTGTCCGTTAAGGTGGCAACCCTGCCCGATGGCAGCGAGCGCGCCGCACCCGAGTACGAGGACTGCGCCCGCCTTGCCCGCGAGCACAGCGTGCCGCTCCAGCGCGTGATGCAGGCAGCTCAGAGCGCGGTACTGCAATTTGAGTAGCACGGGCGAGCGACGCGCCACGCCAACCCTATTTGCCCCATCCCGAAAGGACTTCCCATGAAATGTCTCATCGCCTCCGACATCCACGGCTCGGCATATTGGGCCGAGCGCCTGTGCGACGCCATCGAGTCCGAGCAGCCCGACCGCATCGTGCTGCTGGGCGACCTGCTCTACCACGGCCCGCGTAACGACCTGCCGCGCGATTACGCCCCCAAGCGCGTGATTCCGCTGCTCAACGCCCTGGCCGACCGCATCATCGCGGTGCGCGGCAACTGTGACGCCGAGGTTGACCAGATGGTGCTCGACTTTCCCGTCATGGCAGACTACGCCATGCTGTTCGACGAGGCCGGCCGCGAGCTGTTCCTGACGCATGGCCATGTCTTTGGCGCCGGCATGCACAACAGCGTCGACCACGCGCCTGCGCTGCCCGAGGGCTCCGCGCTCGTCTACGGTCACACGCATATCAAGGTTAACGAGGCAAGCGAGGCGCACCCGGGCCTGTGGCTGTTCAATCCCGGCAGCGTGAGCATTCCCAAGGACGGTACGCACAGCTACGGTATCTATGAGGGCGGTGCGTTCCGCCACGTGATCCTGGAGGAGGAGTAACCATGGCGCAGCATATGGCTCAGCAAAATGCCGAGGGTTCGCGCGACCTGTCGACGCTGGTAGATGCGTCGGCCGAGCTGCAGCATCTGGTGCAGACCATCTGGCGCCTGCGTCAGCCCGATGGCTGCCCGTGGGACCGCGAACAGACGCATCAGAGCATCGGCAAGAACATGATCGAGGAAGCCTACGAGGCGCTCGACTGCATTGAGGCCGACGACGCGGCACACCTGCGTGAGGAGCTGGGCGATGTGCTCATGCAGGTCGTGCTGCATGCGCAGATTGCGGCGGACGCCGGTGAGTTTACGCTGGCCGATGTGGCACGCGATATCGACGCCAAACTCATCCGCCGCCACCCGCACGTGTTTGGCGATGCGGATGCCGAGAACTCCGACGAGGTGCTCAAGATCTGGGACGAGGTCAAGCTTGCCGAGAAGGCCGTCAAGGACAAGGCCGTGGCAGCAGGCGAGGCGGTACCCGAGGGCCTGCTCGACGGCGTGCCCACGCATCTGCCGGCATTGATGCAGGCGCAGAAGGTGTCGCGCAAAGCAGCGGCCGTGGGCTTTGAGTGGGAGACGGTCCAGGACGTGTGGGACGAGGTTGCCGAGGAGCGTGCCGAGTTTGAGGCCGAGGAGCCCGGCTCGCCCGAGCGCGAGATGGAGTTTGGCGACCTGCTCTTTGCCCTGGTCAACGTTGCGCGCAAGGAGGGGATTGACGCCGAGAGTGCCCTGCGCGCCAGTACGGCAAAGTTCCGCCGCCGCTGGGCCGCGATGGAGCAGATGGCAGCCGACGTTCACGTGGATCTTGCCGAGCTTTCGACCCACGGCCTCAACGACCTCTGGGATGCCGCCAAGGCGGAGGAGTAAGACTGCGGGAACGACGGGCTGACATGCCTCATCGTTCCCGCTAAATAATTCGAAAAACAATTGTATCCTTCGGCTAACTTAGGGCATAATGCAAAAAGTGCGACGGCTAACTTACGGAGGCGCACCGACGGTGCGCAGTCGGCCAGTCGCTTGCATCCACTACGTTTCCAAGTGAGAGGGAGACAACATGAGCGATATTTTGGACGTCTACGGTCGTGAGGTGCTCGACAGCCGCGGCAATCCCACCGTCGAGGTCGAGGTCGTGCTCGAGGACGGCAGCTTCGGCCGCGCAATGGTGCCTTCGGGTGCTTCGACCGGCGCCTTTGAGGCCTGCGAGCTGCGCGATGGCGACAAGGGCCGCTACCTGGGCAAGGGCGTTTCGCAGGCCGTCGAGCACGTCAACAACGAGTGCGCTAACGCCGTCGTGGGCCTCGACGCCTTCGACCAGCGCGCCGTCGATGCCGCGCTGATTGCCGCGGACGGTACCCCCAACAAGACCAGGCTCGGTGCCAACGCCATCCTGGGCGTGTCGCTGGCCGTTGCCCGCGCCGCTGCCGAGTCGGCGGGTCTGTCGCTGTACCAGTACCTGGGCGGCGTCAACGCCCACCTGCTGCCCACGCCCATGATGAACATCCTCAACGGCGGCGTGCATGCCGACAATAACGTCGACTTCCAGGAGTTCATGATCATGCCGGTGGGCGCCCCGAGCTTTGCCGAGGGCCTGCGTTGGTGCGCCGAGGTCTACCACACCCTCAAGGGCGTGCTGCACGAGGCCGGCCTGGGCGGCGGCGTGGGCGACGAGGGCGGCTTTGCCCCCAACCTTAAGACCAACGCCGAGCCGTTCGAGTACATCACCAAGGCCGTGGAGAAGGCCGGCTTTAAGCCCGGCGTCGACTTCATGTACGCCATGGATCCGGCCTCGACCGAGTTCTACAACGCCGAGACCGGCATGTACGAGCTCAAGGGCGAGGGTGTGGAGTACACGAGCGCCCAGATGGTTGATTACTGGGAGAAGCTTGTCGACACCTATCCCATCATCTCCATCGAAGACGGCATGGCCGAGGAGGATTGGGACGGTTGGGTCGAGCTTACCCGCCGCATTGGCAACAAAGTGCAGCTAGTGGGCGACGACCTGTTCGTCACCAACACCGAGCGCCTCAAGAAGGGCATCGAGCTGGGTGCCGCCAACGCGATCCTGGTCAAGGTCAACCAGATCGGTACGCTCACCGAGTCGCTCGAGGCCATCGAGACCGCCAAGGAGGCCGGTTACGCCTGCATCGTGAGCCACCGCTCCGGCGAGACCGAGGACTCCACGATCGCCGACCTGGTCGTGGGCGTCAACGCCGGCCAGATCAAGTCGGGCGCCCCGTGCCGCAGTGACCGTATCGCCAAGTACAACCAGCTCATCCGCATCGAGGACGAGCTTGAGGGCAGCGCGCGCTACGCCGGCAAGACCGCGTTTTACAACATTCGCTAGACAGACGAGCCTGGCGGGGAGGGGACAGACTCGGCTTTGCCCCGCTCCAGCTAGATGCTACAGAGCGCTATCGGGCGCTGGGCCACACGGCTCAGCGCCTTTTTTATGTCGAGCAAAGGCTGGCGAAGGCGGTGCGCATGCTCGTGCTATAACTAAAGGACTTAGCGCAAACAAACCTCAACCGCACAAGGCGCACATGGATCAGATTTACGACAACAGGTACTATTCCGCCGGTTCGCGCGAGCCGTCGCCTCGCCCTGCGCGCACGGTGCAGCTCGGTGGGTCCGCCTACGCCGGCGCCGACCGCTCCACGCAGCGCCCGACAAGTATCTCGCGCCCCAATGCTCAAGTGAATACTTCGACAGATGGACCAGTACGTCCGACACGTTCGCCGCATTCGTCGCGTCCCTCGGCCCAGACGCACGACAAATCGAGCAGACCTTCGAGCCGTCTTTCGGGCGCGGACTTTATGCGCTACGCCAACGACAATGCGGTGGTCAAGGCGATCTATGACTTTACGCATGGCTCTCTGCGCCTGCTGTTTATCGGTATCGTGGTGGCGCTGGCGCTCGTGAGCCTGTATTTTCCCGTACGCGACCTGTACGTGGCTAAGCGTTCGAGTGATATCTTGGCCAAGCAGGTCGAAATTCGCGAGCAATATAACGACGAGCTGCAAAAAAGCGTCGACAAGCTGCTCTCGGAGGAGGGCATCAAGGATGCGGCGTCCGAGGACCTGGGCCTGGTGATGCCTGGTGAGACTAGGATTGATGTCTTGGGCCTGGACGATGATTCGGACTCGTCGTCGGCTGAAAAGAGGTCGTCGAACGCCAAGAAGGCCAGCGAGGTGGCCAAGGAGATCGAAGAAGTCGGCAAGGACGCGCCGTGGTACATTCAGACGCTCGACATGCTGTTTGGATTTAACGGCGTCGAGGGTCAGACGGTCGCGTCCAGCGGCGAGTAGGCGAGTAACGCCCGGAGGGGAGCCCGCAATGGCAGAGTGCAAACGATATAAGGTGGCCGCGATCGACCTGGGAACGGTGTCGTCGCGACTGGTGCTGGCGCAGGTCGAGGCCGGGGCGATCGTGGAATCGTCCAAGCATACCGAGATCACCGACTTGGGCGAGGGCGTGGACGCGACGGGGCGCTTTTGCGAGGCGGCCGTTGAGCGCGTGCTCGCTGCGTGCCGCATGTTTGTGGACGAAGCCCGTGCCTTTGGGGCCGTGCGCATCTGCACCACATGCACGAGCGCCGCGCGTGATGCGTCCAACGCCGCCCTGCTGCTAGACGGCCTGCGCGAGCTGGGGCTCGAACCGCAGGTGATTCCGGGCGAGGTCGAGGCGCGCCTGACGTTTTTTGGCGTGGCACACGACTTTGCTGGCGAGCGCATCATCGTCGCCGATTCGGGCGGTGGCTCCACGGAGCTCGCGACGGGCGTCTATGCGCCTGAGCGCGGGGTCTTTGCGCTGGAGGGAACGCGCTCACTGGACATCGGTTGCCGTCGCGTGACGGAGCGGTTTTTCTCGGCGCTGCCGCCTGCAGACGGCGAACTTGCGGTTGCCGCCGCGTGGGCGGGCGAGCAGTTCTCCTCCTATTTTGAGGGCCTGCCCAGCGACTTTGAACGTGCCGAGCGTCTCGTTGCGGTGGGCGGTACCGTCACCACGCTCGTGGCGCTGGTCCACGAGCTGGAGCCGTACGACTCGAGCTTTGTTCATCTGCGCGAGCTTTCGATGGATCAGGTTTCGGCCGCCATCGAGCGCATGTCTGTGCTGGACGCAGAAGGCATCGCTGCGCTACCGGGCGTGCAGCCCAAGCGTGCGGGCGTGATTCTCGCTGGCGCCGTGGTGATTCGCGAACTCATGCGCGCCGGCGGCTACAGGGCGCTTACCGTGAGCGAGAACAGCCTCCTCGCCGGCATGGCAGCAACCATCAACGAGACTCTCGACGGCGCGACCCCCACCATCGCCTGGACCCCCACTCTCAGCACACTCTAAAAGTAGTCTTTTTGGGACGGGGCTTTTTTAGCTACATGGTCCGCCCGAGCCTTTCCGTGAATGAGTTTTCTGGGACGGGGATTAAAAAATCATTGTGTACCTAATGATTTTTTAATCCCCGTCCCAGAAAACTCATTGGGTGGGCGGAAAAGTAGTCAAAAAAGCCCCGTCCCAAATTAGCTGCCCTGCAGTTGACGGCATCTAAAAGAAACGAGCCCGCATCCCAAAGGGACACGGGCTCGTAAACAATACGTGGTAGGGGCGGTGGGACGTCTGCGTATTTGCTGTGCAAATCCGCACCGGCTTCGGCCGCCTGCCGGCGCCCTCGCCGGCTCGCTGCGGACGCTGCGCGTCCGCTTGACGCTCGCCCCCTCGCGGGTTCGAGCCCCACCGGCGTGCAAAAGAAACGGGCCCGCATCTCTGGGAGATACGGGCCCGTAAAAGCCAATGGTAGGGGCGGTGGGACTCGAACCCACAATCCTTGCGGCGAGAGATTTTAAGTCTCCTGCGTATGCCAATTCCGCCACGCCCCCGTGAGACTAGAAGTCTAGCACAAGCCGTCCGTTACGCGTTGACGGCCATCGAGTGTTGGGCCGACTTCTCCAGGAACTCCTGGAACTTGGCCTCGTCGCCCTTGTTCTTGTACTGCAGGGCCAGCAGGTACTCCAGGCGGCAGCGCTTGACCGGGTCGTCGCCGACATCCTCGAGCATGCGCTCCAGTTCGGGAATGTCGTTGTGGCGCTTGAGGATCATCGTGTCGTACATCAGCTGACACTCGTGCGCGACTGCCTCGGCCTGACCGCCCTCAAAGCCCTTGATCTCGTGCAGCAACTCCTTGGACTTTTTGCGGTCCTCCTGGCCAACGTAGTAGTTAAAGGCCTTAATTACCAGGTCGACGCGCTGCATCTTGGGCAGGTTGAGCCCCAGCAGCAGGTCGAACATTTCGCCAGCGCGCTCGTGGTCCTCGCGCAGCAGATAGGAGTTCAGGCGCAGGTAGTCGCGGTTGTAGCGCGGGTACAGCATGCTGGTGAGTTTGCCGTCGAGCAAACGATCGAACTCGTCCCACTGCTTGGCGGCCATAAGCTGCTGCAGGCGTTTAAACGTGGTGCGTTTTTTAACGCTAAAGAACACCGACACGGCGATACAAATAATGACGACGGCGGTCCAGAGTGTGCGGGAATCGGGCATATTGAGCTCCTCGGTCGCTCATAAAACAGGCGGTATGACAACACGTACTAGATGTATTATACGCAGCGCGCAGGCAAACTGGTACAAAAGTGCATCGAGGCCGAGCACCATCGCTCGCTGCGGTACACTTACCTAAAGTAAACCATGAAGGGAGACATTACCTATGAAGAAGATCGTTTTGGCTTGCGGTGCTGGCGCTGCTACTTCCACGCTCGTTGCCCAGAAGGTCGCTACCATGCTCGACGCCAACGGTTATGCCGGCAAGTATGAGATCGTGCAGTGCGCCATCTCCGAGGCCAAGGACGCTTGCGACGAAGGCGCCGACCTGCTGATCGCCACCACCGTTGCCCCCGAGGGCCTCACCTGCCCGTACGTGAGCGGCGTGCCCTTCATGACCGGCATGAACCGCGTTGCTGCCGAGAAGGCCGTTCTCGACGTCATGGCTCAGTAGGCGCTGCCTGTATGAATGAGCAGAACGCCAATCCGGTCGAGCTCTTTGGCATGCGCGTCGCCCATGTGGGCATCAACGCCGCCGACCCGGCAGACGCCTTGGAGATCGCGGAGCTGTTCTCGACGATGATGGGCTTGCCCGTTATCGAGACCCCGGTTTCGTACTTTAACGATTCGCTGATCGAGGTCATGAAGCAGAACGGTCGTGGCACCAAGGGCCACATCGGCTTTGCCGTCAACGACATCGATGCGGCCGAGAAGTGGTTTGCCGAGCGTGGGCTCGAGGTTAACGAGGAGTCGCGCGCGCTGCTGCCCGACGGTTCTACCAAGCTCGTGTACTTTAAGCGCGAGTTCGCCGGCTTCGCCGTGCATCTGTGTCGCGAGTAGCGCACAAACTGCCATAACGAACAAAAGGGATAGGGCCGCATGGCCTTATCCCTTTTTTACGCCGAGGGGCTTCCTACCGTGGCAGGCGAATCGTAAAGCGGCTGCCGACGCCTTCGACCGAGGTCACGCCAATAACGCCGCCATGGCTATCGACAATCCACTTGGCAATGGCAAGCCCCAGACCCGAGCCCTGCGCGCCGGCATCGCGTGCGTTGTCGGCACGGTAGAACCGTTCAAACGCGTGAGCTGCGGATTCCTGATTCATGCCGATACCCTCGTCCTCAACACTTATGTCGATCGCGCCCGTGCCCGTATCCTGCGCTACGCCAAAGGTGATGGACGTGCCCGCGTCCGAATACTTGGCGGCGTTTTGCACGATTACGCGCAGGGCCTGCTTCACGAGCGCCACGTCGACAGAAGCATCGCAGCGCGGGTCGCTGGCGAGCGCAGTGTCGTACGCCAGCCGATACGTGTGCGCGGCATCGATCATCTGCGATTCCTCGCATACCTCGCCGACCAGTGCGGCCAGGTTGGTATTCGCACGCCGCAGGACCGTGCGTCCGGCATCGCCGCGCGCCAAAAACAGCAGCTGCTCCACGAGCTCTTGCATGTGCTCGCTTTCGGCCTTGAGGGACGCGATGGATTCTGTCAGCACGTCCGGGTCGTCTTTGCCCCAGCGGTCGAGCATGTTCACGTAGCCCTGAATCACCGCGATGGGCGTGCGCAGCTCGTGGCCCGCATCGTTGACAAAGCGCATCTGCTGTAGCTTGGCCTCTTGCATCTGGCGCAGCAGGCGGTTGAGCGCGACCTCGATGCTCGCCAGGTCGGCGTCGCCGGTGGTGACGCTCGGCGAGTCGACACTCGCGCGTTCGATTGCCTGCTCCAGCGTTTCCATCTTGCCGTCGGAGAGCTGCATGCGGCCGAGCTCGTCCACGCGCAGGGCCAGGTCGTTGAGCGGTGCCATGGTGCGGCGCACGCGGCGGGCGCCGCCGAGCATGTCGAGCACGCTGATGACCTGCCAACCCACAACGACAAGGTAGAGAGGCCATAACGCGACGAGGTCCTGCGCGAGGGGGAAAGTCTTGGTGGTACGCGCAAGCGCGACGGTATAGGTGAGCGTTGTCAGGTCCCAGCCGCGCGCAGGCGCCAGCGACATGCCGTGAACGGCGACGCCGGGGATCCATCCTGCGGTAAACGCGCCGTCGGGCAGTGTCTGGTTGTAGCCATAGACCAGGATCGCCGCCGCAACAACCAGCAGCCACAGATCGAGCCAGACGTAGCTCATCAGGCGGCGCCACATGTAGCTCCAGTTGATGGCGCGGGCGATGGAGGTGACGCGCTTGGTCTCGGCGTTACGCGCGGCAGACATAGCCCACCCCGCGCACGGTCTGGATGATACGGGCGCCGCCTGCGTCCTCGATCTTGGCGCGCAGGTGCGCGATGTGCACATCGATGTTGTTGGTGTCTCCCACGTATTCGTAACCCAGCGCCTCGTGCGCGATGCGCTCGCGCGTGAGCACGGTTTCGGCATGCGCCATAAGCAGGGCGAGGACGTCGAACTCTCGGGCTGTGAGCACAACGGGCGATCCGCCGACGGTGACTTCGCGGCGGTCGGGATCGAGCGCAACCGAGCCCACGGTGAGCGTAGCGGGGGAGGGCGAGGCGGATGCCTGGGTCGAGTCGCCAGCCGGGGGTATCGCAGCGGCGTTCCCGGCCGCGCCGCTCGCCGCGCCCGTCCCGATGCCGCCAACGCTCGAAGCCGCCCGCACGGCCTCCGCGCGCTTCAACGCCACGCGGATCCGTGCGAACAGCTCCTCAATCGCAAACGGCTTGGTCAGGTAATCGTCGGCGCCGGCGTCGAGCCCGGCTACCTTGTCCATCACGGCATCGCGCGCGGTGACCATGATCACCGGCACATCCTTGTGCTTGCGCACGCGCCGCAGCACCTCCATACCGTTGAGCTGCGGCAGCAGCACGTCGAGCAGAATCAGATCGTAGTCGCGCTCCAGCGCCAGGTCGACGGCGGTGCGGCCGTCGGCGGCGTGCTCCACCTGGTAGCCCTCGTGCTCCAGCTCGAGCGTCACAAAGCGGGCGATTTTCTCCTCGTCCTCTACGATCAGGATTCGTGCCATGCGTGCCCCCGTCTGCGATTACTTGTCGTCGTTCAGATTTTGCTTGATATCGTCTGCGGCATCGGCGGCGTGATTCATCAGGTTGTTGATGCTGCCGGGCACGTCGCCGTCGCTATCGATGCGGTAACGCATGCCAAAGAACAGACCGATCAGCATCAGCCATATCGTGGCGCCCCAGGCAAACAAGGCGACGATGGGAATCAGGATGGGGATGTTAAGGATGATCGCATCGCGGCGCGTGGCGATAAATTTGGTGTCCAGGCTCAGACGGAAGAGCTTTTTGAGGTACTCCCACACGCTGTCCATCTTCTTGGAGAAGTCGGTCTTTTCGCTCGACTTCTCGTAGGCGGCCTGCGCGGCGACCATCTCGGCCGAGGGCTCATCTACCGGCTCGGGCTCGGTGGCGGCGTGCGCCGACGTGGTCTGGGTCTTGCCTTGCGACTCGAGCCAAATGATGGCGTCCAAAACGTTGCCGTCGGCGGCATCGAGTGCTGCCTTGGCATCGGTGTAACTCACGTTGCGCTTGGTGCGGATGGTTTCAACTTTTTCGAGGTCGTCCATGACCTGTCCTTTCGTTCGATGGGCGCGACGCCAGGCGATCTGCCCGGGCGCGAGCGTTGCGTTCGGCGGCCTGCGTCGCGCGGCGCCGCCCCGCCCTTGGTCGAACTCTATAGTGCAGGTTATAGATTAAGCGATTCTTGAGCCAAGATTAATGTTGGATGAGTTTTTGGGTGACGCGGAGGCGGCCTTTGAGGCAAGCGCAGGCCGAGCGGCTAGAGCCCAAGGGTAAATTTGTGTCCGCACGGCGAGATATACTTATTGTCAACGTTGAGGGCGCGTCAGGGCAAAGCTGCCTGGCGCCCGCGAAATCAGAGGGGCCGCCGTGCCGCATGGCGCAAACGAGTGGGGTCCCGACGCAAACAGGGGGTCATACGTGCATATCTACGCTATGAGCGACATTCACGGGTGCTTGGACGCCTTTAAGGCATCGCTTTCCACCGTCGACCTCGATGCCGAGGATTCCAAGCTGGTTTTGCTTGGCGACTACTGCGACCGAGGCCCCGATTCACTCGGGGTCTTCGAGCTCGTCATGGACCTGCAAAAGCGCTACGGCGATCGCGTCGTGGCGCTGCGCGGCAACCACGAGGAGATGTTCCTCGAGTACATTGACGAGGTGAATGACCCCAATTTCACGCAGGCATGGATACTTGCCGACAGCAATCTGGCAACGGCCAAGAGCTTCTTAGACGCCGAGGCATTCAAGCACGTTAAGCACCTTTTGAGGCTCAGGGAGTTCGAGGAGGCCTACGCCTTTACGGTTGAGCGCATAAAGGCCGAGCACGCGGACATCATCGCGTGGGTTCGCAAGCTCCCTTACTTTTACGAGAGCCCCTTCGGCCAGGTCTTTGTGCACGCCGGCGTTGACGAGGAAGCCGGGGAGGATTGGAAGCTTGGCACGGCTGTCGAGTCGTTAACCATGATGCTGCCCGATTACGTGGGGCGCGAGTTCTATCTGGATGTTATCGTCGGGCATATCAACACCGAGGTTGTTTCGGGCATTGCGGGCTATCGCGGCATCTGGCATGACGGGGCCAGCCACTACTACATCGACGGGAACGTCATGAAGAACGGCGAGGTCGCCGTGTTGAGCTACGACTCGGAGACGGGGAAGTACAGCGGCCAAGGGCTGGAGTAGGTTGGTGGGCGATTAGTTCTCCTACGGCCTGCACAACGCTACCCTAAGCCATTCGTTCATCGCCGAAGAGGGCTGCCGTTGCCAATTTTTACCCTTTGATCTAAGTTGAAGTTCAATGGTGCCGGAGGCATAACGGCTGAATCGCAGTTCCAGGGCGTTCAAGTCACCTTTGTCCCAGTCTTTAATGTGCTGGTATAGGCAATGGCATTCGTGCCGCTCGTTGCTTAGGGCATGGGCGACGTCACGGAACGCAAGCAGGGAGATGAGCGCATGCCACTGCTGATCTAAAACAGTCGTATTGTCCTTGAAAGGATTAAAGGCATCGATTTTTGCAACCGAATCTTTGTCGAAGTAAAAGCGGTAATGCCCTTGGCTGTCGGTGCGGTGTTTAAGCGCAAGGTAGAAAACAGCATCTTCCGGTGATGCTTTTATACCATTGTTTTTAAGCCATTCATTCCACCTGCCTTCTTTCAGGGCAGATTTCATCTCCATAAGCCTGTCTTCATTAAGGCAATTTAGGCTGCGTACGGTTTGACCAAGCACATTGGCCTGGTCATCTACTGTCCTATTGGAATCATTTTTGTAGGGATTGTTGCACCAACCAATAAAGTCTTTGACGCCTATCGGCTCGACAGAGGGCCTGTCGACACGGTTGAAAAAGTCCTGGATTTCGTTCAAATCGGCGAGCTTGGCTTCGTTCATAGCTGGATTCCTTTCTCATTAGGAAACATGTCTCATTATAGGCATGCCTGCGGTCGCAGCGGCTAGGGGTGCCAGTGCTAGTGAGGGTTCCAGAGAAGGAAGCGCCGCACCCTCGGGGCAGCAAAGAATCAAGGTCTAATACTTTTCCGGAGAAGTGAACGAGCTAAATCGGACCGCCGAAGCATCGACACTTTGAG
>NZ_QRQS01000001.1:19711-223525 GCF_003475605.1 Collinsella sp. AF31-11 | reverse complement strand
AACGAGCTAAATCGGACCGCCGAAGCATCGACACTTTGAGTGTTGTTAGTGTCGGAAAAATTTAGCCAAATATAGTCGGCCGAGATTGACCAATCCCGGCCGACCCATTTTGGCCAACACGCCCGCATCTATGACTTTCCTATCGCATTCCTACATCCCCTCGGGCTGGATCCCCCTCACCTTCACCGCCTGGGGGACGGCCTCCACCGAGTACGTGTCGAGCCCCCTGCCGCGGTAGCTCGGGCCCCGCATCACGAACACCGACGCCTTGTCGAGCAGCCTGTCGAGGGCGGCGTGTTGGCGCCACCAGCGTAGTGGCGGCGGGGAGGCACGGTGGCCATTATTCGGTGACCGGGATTGGTCAAAATCGGTTGACTATTAGCGGCTAAAATCGCCCGGCGCTAACAGTGTGTCGTTTCCTGCGGTTTCGGTGCTGAAATCCTGCGATTTTGCGGCCGAAAAATGCGGATGTTTCAGGGGTCCAAAAACAGCCGTTCACTTCTCGGGAAAAGTATTAGACCTCGATAGCGGGGGATGGGGTGCCGGTGCAAAACGGCGTCAAGGGTTGGTCGAGCAGGCGGTTTCTTTATTGATGTCTGCACGACATGTGACACTTACCCTGTCGCCCTGTTCTGCCGCGGCGGCATGTACCTGAACAACGACCCTCTAAGGAGCTCGATAGTAATGAGTGACAACACCAAGCATCTCGCAAAGAAGTACGTCAAGGACGCGGGGCCGTGCCTCGTGCTGTGCCTTGCCGGCGCAGCGGTCGCGCTGCTGGCTGTTCTGGGGCCGTTCGACGTGCTCCGAAGTGCCGTCTCTCTACACATTTGCATGGCCCTTGCCGGCGCCATGATGACCGGCAGCGCGCTCGATCTGGTTTTTTGGGTGCTTGACCCGTTTGGATGGAAGAACGAGGGGTAAGCCCTAAGGGATGGAAGGGCTGGAACGGTTGGCTTAGTGATCGTGCAGAATGCGGGCTAGCGACTTACAGGGAAGTGGTGATCCGATGACGGTCTATGTGACGGGCGATATTCACGGCGGCGTCGACATGCAAAAGCTGCGCGACTGGGATCTTGGGGATAGTTTGACGAGCGACGACTATCTCATCATCGCGGGCGACTTTGGCTTTCTGTGGGATTTCTCTGCCGAGGAATGCGCCGACATCGCTTGGCTGGAGTCGCGCCCCTATACCGTGCTGTTCATCGACGGCAACCACGAGCGTTTCGATCACTGGGCGGAGCGACCCATGGAGTTGTGGCACGGTGGGCTGACGCAGCGCCTGTCGGATACCTCTCCCGTACGGCGCCTGACGCGCGGCGAGGTTTTGGAACTCGATGGCTCAACGATCTTTACCATGGGCGGTGCCACGAGTGTTGACAAGGAAAACTGCATACCGTATTCCAGCTGGTGGCCGCAGGAGCTGCCGGACGAGCGCAACTTTGAGGAGGCACGGACAAAGCTCGGCAGCGTGGGCTGGAAGGTCGACTACGTAATCACCCACACTGCTCCACGCGCATGCTTTCGTCCACGTTCTATCCGGCGTCCGGCTGGAATTACCCCGCCGTTGATCGGCTTACGGCATTTTTCGATGAGCTGGAAGATCGCTTGGACTACAAGCGCTGGTATTACGGGCATTTCCATCGGGATGCCAACCCGGCCGAGCGCCATACCGTGCTCTACGACTGCATCGTTCGCCTGGGCGACGAACTCCAGCCCTGGGATGTTGCGTAGGGGTGGGCATAGCGAGAACTTCATACGATACCTTGGGTAGTTACCCTACATTTCAGTAGTGATCTTTATTTGTAGGGTAACTTAGGGCATGCTGGGAGCTGGAGGAGATGTCGCCCGACGATCTAAAGTTTCAGCGCCATTCGGTTGGTGCCCGGTAGGGTGGCGAAGCCAAAATGTTCATAGAATGCTGCCGCCTCATCATCTACTGGATCGACAACTAAAGCTCGCGCTCCTGCTAGGGCAGAAATTTTCAAGGCGTTCTCGATGGCATCTTTGAGCAGTGAAGCTCCAAGACCAAGCCCCTTGAACTTCTCATCGACCCCCATCATTCCAAGCAGCACTGTGGGGACTTGGGAGGGGGAGTTTCGCACGAACCATCCTCCATCAACATTTTCGCGAGCCACGGAGTGCGTGCACAACGTATAAAACCCAGCGACTGCGCCGTCGCAATACGATGCGTATATAACTGCTGATCCTCTTCTTCGCGCCGAGGCTGATCTGTTTTTAGCCCATCCGTCTACAAGAGTATTTCCGCAGTGGAAAGCCTCGATGCCTTGGCCAACGGGGAGTTGAACGGGCTTGGTAAATGTGCTCATTCCCAAACCGCTTTACGGTCAAGCAGCGCTTTTGCGGCTTGGGGCATGGGGGAATCGAGCATTTCGCAAAATGCATCGAAACCATCAGGAGAAAGATAGGTTGTTGATGCCTCGGCGATATCACGTGCGGAGCTCTCGTCAAGGTGGGCTGTGGCCCATTGGGTGAGAGTTTGCCCGCGCAAGGCCGCGGCGCGCTCGTAAGTAAGGCGTTGACGTTCGGTCAACCTTAGATCCATACGGCGTTGTTTCTCAATCGTTGGCATGGCAAAAACCTCCTTGGCACAATTGTACGGAATTATTCCGTACATAACAAGACGCAGAATTATGTCCTCGTTGAGGGGGGCGAGGGGGCGGGGCGTATTTGACTACTCGGCCATTACGGTGATGTTCTCGCGGTGTGCGCGGATGACGTCCCAGCTAAAGTGCTCGGCCAGCTGCTCGGCAGAGCGCGGTGTGGTGTCCGGCGCGATGCCCGTTTGTCCGGCGAGCCAGCCCAGCAGCGCTCCGGGCGTGCCAAAGCGGGCGCGGAGTTCGCCTAGGTCCAGATCGCGGTCGCGCTTGGAAAGGCGGCGGCCGTCCGGCGACATGAGCAGCGGAATGTGCGCGTAGTGCGGCGTGGCAAGTCCCAGCAGATGCTGCAGGTAGATCTGGCGGGGCGTGGAGCCCAGCAGGTCGCATCCGCGCACGACCTCGGTAACACCCATGGCGGCGTCGTCGACCACCACGGCTAGCTGATAGGCAAAAACGCCGTCGCTGCGGCGGACCAAAAAGTCGCCGCACTCGGTGGCGAGTGCTTCGCATTGGGCGCCGTACGTGCGGTCAACAAATTCGACCACGTCGTCGGCGAGGTCATCGACGGCGGGCACGCGCAGGCGTGTGGCCGGGGCGCGCAGAGCACTGCGGCGTGCAACTTCTTCGGCAGAAAGAGCGCGGCAGGCGCCGCGGTAGATGGGCGTGCCGTCGCTGGCGTGCGGCGCGCTTGCGGCGTGGAGCTCGGCGCGCGTGCAAAAGCAGGGATAGGTGAGGCCGGCGTCTTGCAGCTGGCGCAAGGCGGCTTCGTACAGGTCTAGGCGATCGTGCTGATAGTAGGGGCCTTCGTCCCACTCGAGCCCCAGCCAGGCCAAGTCGTCAATCAGTTGAACGGCAAGCTCCGGTCGCTTGCAGCGATCGTCGAGGTCCTCGATGCGCAACACGATGCTGCCGCCCTGGCTGCGGGCCGAAAGCCACGCGCACAAGCAACTGAACACGTTGCCCAGGTGCATGCGGCCCGAGGGCGACGGGGCAAAGCGGCCCACGACGGGGGTGGGCACTGCCGTTGCCGGTGCGACCGCGGCGGGTGTTGCTATGTTGCGTGCGTTGATATCCATGCGGACGAGTATAGCGCGGGGCGCGGTGGGGGAGACGTTGCCGTGGCCTGCAAGTTGCCGAGGCCGCGCGTTGCGCGTGTCGAACCACCGGCTCGACAGCTCGATCGCCGCCCGCCAGCCCAACCTCTCAAACGACAGAAACCCCGGCAGCTCTTCGCAACTGCCGGGGTTTCCGCGGAAAAGGGGGACATGATCCTCGAGCGAACGGGAAAGGGGCAACCGTTTTCGCTCAACTGCTTTATGCCCCTCGGTTGGCGGCTCAATCAGCGCGTGCCGCGCCCACACAAAGCCGCTACACCTGTGACGGTGCTGTGAAGTGGTATCTATTGCTGGCGCGGGCCATGCCAAGGAGTGTCCCTAATGACTAGTCATTTAAGAACGTCCCCAATGACTAACTGCCGGGGTGCGGGCGTGACTTTTGTCCCGTTTTGACACTCCGCTGACCTAGATGTTCGTCACATGAACCCGCAAACGTGGGACAATGACGCTACTGGTATCACAGACAAAGGATGTGCCTATGAACGCCCCCGTTGCCAAGACCTGCCGGCAGCGCCACCTGTTTGCGCGATTCGCTTCCGTCTGCGCACTCGTCGCGCTTGCGTTGTTGCTACTGCCTGCCGCCGCGCACGCCGACGGCTACTCCATGACCCAAACCTATATCGGTGCCACGGTTGAAGCCGATGGATCGCTGACCGTTGTCGAGGGACGCCAGTTTGATTTCGATGACGATATCAACGGCGTGTATTGGGATATCAATACGGGCACCAACCAGCAGGGCGGCACGGCGGGCGTCGATGTGCTGAGCGTCGAGGAAGACGATGCCGCGTTTAGCAGGGTCGACTATGCAAACAAAGGCGACAGCGGCGTCTATACGGTTGAGCAGTCCGACGGCAGCGTAAGGATCAAGGTTTTCAGCCCCCACGAGAGCGACGACAGCGCGATCTATTACGTGAGCTACACCATGACCGGTGCGGTTATGAACTGGGCCGATACCGCCGAGCTCTACTGGAAGTTCGTGGGTGACGGCTGGTCTGCGAATTCCGACGACGTCGAGATGGAAGTTTACTTCGCGGACGGTGCCATCGGAACGCCAGCGAGCAAGGGCGATAACTTCCGCGCATGGGGCCACGGCCCGCTGACGGGCGACGTATCGCTCGATGCGGACAAACCCATGGTCACCTACACCATTCCGTGCGTGCACGAGGGCGAATTTGCCGAGGCGCGCATCGCCTTCCCCAGCGACTGGGTGCCAGGACTTTCCGCCTCGAGCGAGGAGCGCATGCCGACAATCCTGAGCGAGGAGAAGACATGGGCCGAGGAGGCCAACGCCCGCCGCGCCCGCGCCCGCATGATCGCAAATACGCTTGCCGCGGTAAGTGTTGTCGCGGCGGTGACCTTTACCGGCGTAATCGTCGTGCTCAAGCTGCGCCGTCGCAAGCCAAAGCCGCTTTTCCAAGATGAATACTTCCGCGACGTGCCCTCGGCCGACCATCCCGCGGTGCTTGCAGCTCTTATGAGCTGGAACGACGTGCCCGATCAGGCATATATCGCCACGCTGATGAAGCTGACCGACGACCGCGTGATCAAGCTAGAAGAAGCGACCGAGACCAAGAAGAAGGGTCTGCTCCGTCGCGAAAAAGAGGAGCGGACGTATCGCATCACAGTGACCGACGAGGCCTGGAAGGCTGCCAAGAAGGACGGCATCGATCGCGACGTGCTCAAGGTCTTCTTCGCTGGCGTTAAGCCCGATAAAGACGGCGTCCGTTCGCGCACGTTTAGCGAGCTGGAGGAGTATGCCAGCGAGCGTACTGAATCTGTTGGCGACAAGCTCGAGGACTATCAGAGCACGGTTAAGGGCAAGCTGGAGGAGCGCGAGTTTATCGCATCGGATGGCACTATCGCGATGGTGGCCGGCCTGGTTCTCGGCATCATCATTGTCTTTGGCATTTTGGGTTCTCTGTTCTATACCGACTTTGCGGACGCCAACGTCGGTGCCGCTATGATCTCGATCCCCGTCACGATTGTGGGTTTTGTCCTGAGCTGCACCTTCCGCCGTTACACGCCGGAGGGCGCCGAGGTGGCGGCTCGCTGCAAGGCGCTCAAGCATTGGCTCGAGGACTTTACGCGCCTGAAGGAGGCCATCCCCAGCGACCTGATCTTGTGGAACAAACTGCTGGTGATGGGCGTGGCGCTGGGCGTTTCGAAAGAAGTGCTGCGACAGCTGGCCGAGGCAGTGCCTGCGGACCTGCGCAATAGCGACGATTTCTACGACAACTACCCCTGCTACTGGTGGTATTACCATCACTACGGCAACGAGTCTCCGCTCGATTCGTTCAACGATGTGTATCACGAGACCATCCGCGAGCTGGCTTCGAGTTCCGACAGCTCGAGCGGCGGCGGAGGCGGTGGCTTCTCGGGCGGCGGAGGCGGCGGTGCCGGCGGAGGCGGCGGCGGAACGTTCTAGCGGTCCTAAATTACGGGATGGGCTTTTCTCGACAGCCGTCGGGGAAGCCCGTCCCTTTCTTATGTGCCGAGATGGGACGTTCTTGAATGACTAGGTGTGGCTGCCGGGTTTAGGCGGTTAGGTCCAGCTCGTAGAGGAAGCTTTCGCGCGGCATGTCGTGGCGGCGCTCTTCTCGGTTGGCGCGGTGCGTTGCCGTGCGCTTAAAGCCGTGCAGCTCGTAGAACTTCCACGAGCAGTTGGAGTCGGTGTACAGGTGCGCCCTCGTCGCTCCGCGCGAGGACAGGTGCGAGACCGCAGCATCGAGCAACACCGAGCCGACGCCCAAGCCATGGACATCGCGATCCACGGCAAGCAGCGTGACCTCGTTGTCGTGTGGCAGGGGGCTGCTTTCGAGCAGACGGTTGTTGGTGCGGATGGTTGCGCGCACAAACGAGAGATACTCGGCGCAGGCATCGGGCTCCAGCTCGCGCATCTGCGATAGCAGCGCGCGCTCGGTATCCATCCAATGTTCCTTGACGGTGGCGCCGGAGCTTTGCCCCGCACGCGCGAGCGCGATGCCGCGCGCCTGACCGTCGATGACGGCAACCTGCGAAAACGTCGACGACGAAAGGCAATAGGCGAGGTCGCACGCGGCCTCGAGGCGGTTGTACTCATCGTTATCCGAATTGTTATGCCAAAGCTGCTGCAGAATCAGCGCGATGGCGTCGAAGTCTTCGGTGTCAAACGGTCGGTAGAGAACCCGCGAGACCATGGTGCCTCTTTCTTTTGCGGATGCATATCGAGCACAGTTCTACCACGCCATTGGCATCTAATTATGGTGCCCCTGTGTTCCATGAACTCACCGTGCCCGGTGCCGCACCATACCCTCCGCTCGCAAGCTTTTTCTGCACATGCGGCCGTTGCGGGGTGCATCGATGCGCTCGATGCGCTACATTAAATCAGTATTTTCAATGCCGCTGCGCGAGCGCTGCAGATCGACGTATCACCGACTCACAGAGCACGGCGGCGTACCAGACAGGAGGACTGCATGGGATCTGATGTGAAGATCGCCCGCGCGTTGATCTCGGTTACCGATAAGACGGGCGTCGTCGATTTCGCACGGACGCTGGTCGATGACTTTGGCGTCGAGATCATCTCTACGGGCGGTACGGCTCGTGCTATCGAGGATGCGGGCGTTCCCGTGACCCCCATCGAGGAGTTCACGGGCTATCCCGAGATGATGGACGGCCGCGTTAAGACCCTGCACCCCAAGGTTCACGGCGCGCTGCTGGCCCGCCGCGATTCCGAGCAGCACATGCAGGAGGCGGCTCAGCACGGCATTAAGCTGATCGACCTGGTCGTCGTCAACCTGTACGAGTTCGAGAAGACCGTCGCCAACCCCGAGGTCACCTTTGCGGACGCCATCGAGCACATCGACATCGGCGGTCCCTCCATGCTGCGCTCTGCCGCCAAGAACGCTGCGAGCGTTACCGTCATCTCCGATCCGGCCGACTACGACGCCGTCCTGGCAGAGATGCACGAGACCGGCGGTTGCACCACGCTTTCCACCCGTCGTCGTCTGCAGGTGAAGGTCTACCAGACCACTGCCGCCTACGACACGGCTATCTCCCGTTGGCTTGCCGCCCAGGCAGGCGACGTGGCGGACACTTCTGCCAGGCTCGAGGTTTCGCTCGAGAAGGTCGACGACCTGCGCTATGGCGAGAACCCGCAGCAAAAGGCCACGGTCTATCGCTTTGCCGAGGGCTGCGAGAACACCGCGAGCTCGCAGTTCCCGCTCGTTGGCTCCGAGCAGATTCAGGGCAAGCCGCTCAGCTACAACAACTATCTGGACGCCGACGCCGCTTGGAACCTGGTCCGCGAGTTCGACGAGCCTGCCTGTGTGATCCTCAAGCACCAGAACCCCTGCGGTTCCGCCGTTGCAGAGGACATCACGGCTGCCTACGACCGCGCTTTTGCCTGCGATCCCAAGAGCGCCTTTGGCGGCATCATCGCTTGCAACCGCGAGGTTCCCTTTGAGTTGGTTGAGCACTTTGCCGATCAGAACAAGCAGTTCGTTGAGGTCATCATCGCCCCGAGTTACACCGCCGAGGCGCTCGAGCGCATGGCCAAGCGCCCCAACCTGCGCGTGCTGGCTACCGGCGGCGTGGACCACGGCGCCAAGGTGGAGCTGCGCTCCATCGACGGCGGCATGCTGGTGCAGGAGGTCGACCACGTGACCGAGGACCCCGCGACCTTTACGTTCCCCACCGACCGCAAGCCCACCGACGCCGAGATGGCCGAGCTCGAGTTTGCCTGGAAGGTCTGCAAGGGCGTTAAGTCCAACGCCATTCTGGTCTCCAAGGGCAAGGCCGGCATTGGCATGGGCCCGGGTCAGCCCAACCGCGTTGACTCCGCGCTGCTTGCCTGCGAGCGCGCCGAGGACTTCTGCGAGCGCGAGGGCGTGGAGAAGGGCGGCTTTGCCTGCGCAAGCGATGCGTTCTTCCCGTTCCGCGACAACGTCGACGTGCTTGCCGCTCACGGCGTGACCTGCATCATCCAGCCCGGCGGCTCCAAGCGCGACGACGAGAGTATCCAGGCCTGCAACGAGCACAATATCGCTATGGTGTTTACGGGCGCCCGCCACTTTAGGCACTAAGTTTCGCCACGGGACAAAATAATCTCTGCAAAAGACGGCCGCTCCGTTTGGAGGGCCGTCTTTTTGGTATAAGAGGACGGAATGACTAACACGAAAGGGATGACCATGCCCCAGATTGATGATGCCGAGCTGTTTGGCAATGCCGAGGACCAGCGCGCGTACGAGGACTTTTGCGCCAATCAGGAGGCGGTTGAGAAGTTTACGCTCGACGAGCCCGCGCTCGTGTGCCGGTGGCGCATGTCCAACAAAAAGGTACCCATGCTCAACCGTCACATCCGTGCGCTGTCCGAGCGCTTGGTGCAGGGCGAGCCGCTCACCCGTAACATGCTCAGCTGGGCAAAGCAGCACGTTGAGTGGTCGCTTGCCGAGGGCGATTACACCGCGCACGACGGCGTGCTCATGCTAGTGATCGACGTCAACGGCAATGCCGCCATGACGGTGGGCGAGTACGAGCCGCTGGCCGATACTTCGGCCAAGGCGCTGCGTGCCCGCTCTGCCGAGGCCCGCTCCGAGGCCGACGAAACCGGCGTGGCGCCCGAGTTGCTCGCTTCCGTCAACGACGGAGAGCTGGCCTTTGTGGCGCCGGCGGACGAGTGCCTGTGCGGTACGGCGACGCTCATCGAGCAGCTGGCCCAGACCAAGGGCATCTCGGTCACGCGCGTAGACATTCCCGCGCAGCTCAAGGGTGCTTTGTTTCTGGTGAGCGACGAGCACGGCGTGGTTCCCGCTGCCGATGCCGACGCTGCCGAGGCGGACGCTGCTATGGTCACCTTCTTCGCCGACGGTTACGAAAAGCTCCGCGCCCGCCGCTAAATGATTTTTCTGGCGCGGGGATTTTATAATCATTTGATCCCCGCACCCGTTGCGAGCGAGGGCGAGTCGAACCTTTCGTTCGCGAACAGTTCTGTCACCTTGTTGCCGCGCGAGGCGCGTGCCGGCGACTTCGCGGCAATAATGGCTGTAAGACAACTAAGAGGGGAGCGTAATCCATGGCGCTGATCTATATCGTTGAGGACGACGAGCCCATTCGTCGCGAGCTCGCCGACATCCTTGCCCGTGCTGGTTTTGAGGTCGAGTCCTGCGAATCGTTTGAGCACGTCTCGCGCGATATTCTCGCTGCCGCGCCCGACCTGGTGCTGCTCGACCTCACGCTTCCTGTCAAAGACGGCCAGCACATCTGCCACGAAGTCCGCCGCGAATCCGAGGTCCCCATCATCGTCCTTACGTCGCGCACGACCGAAATCGACGAGGTCATGGCCATGACACTCGGCGCGGACGACTTTATTTCCAAGCCCTATAGCGCGCGCGTGCTCGTGGCGCGCATCAACGCGCTGCTGCGCCGCACCACGTCGGCAGGCGAGCACAGCACCATGGTCCACAAGGGGTTGGAGCTCGACCTTGCCCGCTCCACGGTCACCAATACGGCAACCGGTGACAGTACCGAGCTCACCAAAAACGAACTGCGCATTCTCTCGCTGCTCTTGGGTCGCGTGGGCAAGATTGTCTCGCGCTCGGCCATCATGCAGGACCTGTGGGATTCCGATGCCTTTGTGGACGACAACACGCTCACCGTCAATATCAATCGCTTGCGTGCGACGCTCGACAAGATCGGCGTCAAGGGGTACCTCACCACGCACCGCGGCCAAGGCTATTCGGTTTAGGGTCCGGCCATGTCGTTTGGCAAGTTCTTTAAAGACGCGTTGCTGCCCGTTGCCGTGTGGACGTGCGGCGTGCTACTGAGCTGCTTTGTGCTGACGGTGGCCGGCGCCCCCGCATCCATCGTGATCGTGGCGGTTGGCGTGTCCTTTATCTTTGGCGTACTGGGTATCGTGATCGAATATGCGCGCCGTCGCCGCTTTCTGCACCAGCTGGAGCGTGCGGCCGAGGAGCTGGAGAGCCCCGCGTGGGTGCAGGAGATGGTGCAATGCCCAACCTATGCCGAGGGCGAGCTCGAGTACGAGGTTCTGCGCCGGGTGGGCAAAGCCGCTTGCGATGAGGTTGCCGAAGGCCGGCGTCAGACCGATGACTATCGCGACTATATCGAGAGCTGGGTCCACGAGGCCAAGCTGCCCCTGGCGGCAGCCCATCTGATTTTGGAAAACTTGGACGGCAGCGAAGACGACCTGTCGCGCGTGGATGACCTGGGTCGCGAGCTGGATCGCGTGGAGCGCTATATCGACCAGGCGCTGTACTATGCGCGCTCGGAAGTCGTGGAGCGCGATTACCTGATTCGCCGCTGGGATCTTAAGACCTTGGTGGCGGGTGCGATTAAGGCCAACGCGCGCGAGCTCATTGCGGCGCACGTGGCTCCGGTGTGCGAGAACCTCGATTTCGAGGTCTTTACCGACGAGAAGTGGCTCGAGTTTATCCTGGGCCAGCTCATTCAGAACAGCATTAAATATGCGTGCGAGGACGGCGCGAAGATCGTGTTTTCGGGCGCGTTGCTGGACGAGGGCTTGGCAAGCGAGCGCATTGAGCTTGCCGTCGCCGATAACGGCTGCGGCGTGTGTGCGGCAGACCTGCCACGCGTGTTCGAGAAGGGCTTTACCGGCGACAATGGCCGCACCACCAAGCGTGCAACGGGCATCGGCCTCTACCTGGTGGCGCGCCTGTGCTCCAAGATGGGCATCGACGTCACCGCAGCGTCCGACCCCGGCGAAGGCTTTGTCGTTACGTTTGCCTTCTCGACGAACAAGTTCCAATACTTTGAGTAGCCGGCCCGTATGGCGCGGCCGATCGGAATCTTCCCGTCTGGGAACAAATCGGGGGCTTTTAACAACTATATTCCTGAACGGGAACATTGCTAATGAAGTCGATACTATATTCTCGTACATGAACATAGCTTAGTAGTTTTATACTGTGTTCACGAATAGGAATATAGCTAGGAGCATCATGAGAACAGTGACAACGATTAAAAAGCTGGATGGGCGCATCAAGCTCAAGCCGTCAGAAGCTGCTTTCTCGGAGCGCATGGTTTTCGATCCGGCCGAGATGGGGAAGGCCCTCAGGCTCAGAAGGCGTGAGCTTGGCTTAACTCAACGTGACGTCGCGACTATGACGGGTCGCAGCCTTCGTGTGATCGGTGATATCGAGCGGGGGCGGACAACGGTCGAAATTGGCGTCATTTTCGACTACGCCTCCATCGTGGATATCGATTTTATTCTGAAGGTGAGGGGAAAATAATGGATGGCGCACTGTTCGTTCATCGTGAGTTTAATGGTTCCTACCAGCTGGTTGGCGTATTAGAGGAAAACGCCGGGCTTCCGATATTCGCCTATGACCCCAAGTATCTCGAGAGTGCTGATGCGGCCCCGATTTCGGCCTCGCTGCCTTTGTCGGCCGAGGCGTTCAGCCCGGACGTAACGGGCTCCTTTTTCTCTGGCATCATTCCAGAGGGGCAGCTTAATAGGGACCTCGAGAAAAGGGCGCGAGCGGAACGCGGAGATTACTTTAAGGTGCTCGATTTGGTCCGCGATGAACCCGTCGGCGCTCTTGTTTTGACGCGAGAGCCTTCGGCCGAGGGTCTCGAAATGGGCTATGAAGAGATAGATGGGGAGCGGCTAAGCAGGCTGGCATACGCACCGGCGGAGGTTGCTTTTGACTTAGCGCTAGAGAGTCGAATCTCCCTTGCGGGTGCTCAGGCGAAGGTTGGCCTTTACCATACGGGCGATGACCCGTGCGGCGGATGGTACCTGCCTCATGGAGCGGCTCCATCTACGCACATCCTCAAGGCGGGGTCGAAAACGTTTCCGGGCGAGACGGTGTGTGAAGCAATGTGCGTTAGAGCCGCATCTCTGATGGACCTATCGGCCGAAGAATGCTTTCTAATCCGGGTTGAGGACGCCGAGCCGATTATCGCTGTGAAGCGATTTGATCGAGTAACGTCGGATGACGGACGCTCGGTTGATGGATTGCCAATTCCATATCGTTTGCACCAGGAAGATGTTTGTCAGGCCAAGGGTATCTCGCGTGAGCTTAAATATGAGCCGACGGGCGTCAATTATCTGGGACTTATCGTCGATGCGGTGCGAAGGGTGTCGACTAATCAAATGGAGGATAGGTTCCTTATCGGCTATAACCAGCTGTTCGATTATGCCGTAGGTAACTGCGATAACCATCTTAAGAACTGGTCGCTCGTGTGGGACGAAAGTTGGAAACAAGTGAGGTTGGCGCCGCTCTATGACGTGCTGTGCACAACGGTTTACCCCAGCCTTGTTCGCGAGATGGGCGTCTCGTTTGGTGGGAGCCGGAAGATCGACGATGTAACGCGCGGATCGGTGATGAACCAAATGATCGAGGCGGGTTTGCCCGCGGGAATCGTTGCCGGGATGATAGCCGACACCTGCAATGAGGTTCCAGACGCACTAAGAGACGCCGCGCGCGGTCTCAAAGAAGATGGTTTTCCCGAGGCGGAGGTAATGTTCGAGAAGATCATTCCAGAAGTACAAGCCCGTCTAAGCAGGATCGCCTCATAACAAAACGTGCCGCCCCGATCGGGGCGGCACGCCATCTTTCTTATCAGCCAGCTCGCTGAAGTAAGGCTGCGAAGGCCCCGCGGCCGGTGGGAGCAACGCTACTTCACGACCAAGATGTCGCAGTCGGTGTTGCGTAGCAGGAACGTCGAAATCGAGCCCAGTAGCGCATACTTGATCGAGGACAGGCCGCGGGCGCCGCAGAGCACCAGGTCGGGCTTGACCACGTCGAGCATCTCGTCTTTGAGCGTCTCGCGAATACGACCGGCGCGGATCATGACCTCGACCTCGGGAATATCAGGATTGGCCTTGGCCTCTTCGAGCTGCTTGGCGATGGAGTTGTTAAATGCCTCCTCCAGACCGTTGACCAGATCGACCGGATAGGAACCGGCGCTCTCGAGCGCCGTGGAATCGATAACGTGGCCGATAATCAGCTTGGCACCGTTGTTTGCGGCGACCTTGATGGCGCGTGCGAGCACAAAATCCTGCTGCTCAGTACCGTCGAGTGAAACAAATACCTTGGTGTAGCCCTCGTTCATGGTTTCCTCCTTGGTCTATCGCACGGGCGCTGGGCTCGTGCATCGGGCGGGCGCGGATGCGTGGCCGCCGGACACTTTATCTTGTTGCAGTTATACCCAAGGATTTGGGTTTGACCGCTCGCAATTCTGTGAACGGGCGAGTTTTTTGGTAAGGGTAGGCGCAGACGCGCCCGTACGGTTGATAATGGGATATCGCCCGCACCGTCCGCAGAATAATATCGGCGGGTGTCTAACGAGGGGGTCCCTTTGGATATCATCGAGCTTCTAAAATCTGCCTTTATGGGCCTGGTCGAGGGCATCACCGAATGGCTGCCTGTTTCGTCGACTGGTCACATGATCTTGGTGGACGAGTTCGTCAAGATGAACGTGAGCGAGACGTTCTGGAATATGTTCCTGGTCGTGATCCAGCTTGGCGCCATTTTGGCCGTCTGCGTCCTGTTCTTCTACGACCTTAACCCGTTTTCTCCCAGCAAGGGCAAGGAGGGCCGTCGCGACACCTGGGTGCTGTGGGGCAAGATTGTGCTCGGCTGCATTCCCGCCGCGGCAATCGGTCTGCCGCTCAACGACTGGATGGAGGAGCATTTCTACAATGCTCCCGTCGTGGCACTGGCGCTCATCGTATACGGCGTGCTGTTTATCGTGATCGAGAACTGGCGCGCGAGCAAGCGCGAACAGGCTGCTCTTGCCGGTTCGTTTGGTTCTCGTGCCGTGACGTCGGGTGGGCGTCCCGCTGGCGCACACTTTGCCGCACCCGCTGCGACTGCCGCTGCAGACGACGATGACGATAACCTGGACTTTGGTTCCATCGCTACGCTCGAGGACCTGAGCTGGAAGACCGCACTGGGCATCGGTTGCTTCCAGGTGCTCTCGCTGGTGCCGGGTACGTCGCGCTCTGGCTCCACCATCATCGGTGGCCTGCTTTTGGGCTGCACGCGTTCGGTGGCGTCCAAGTTTACGTTCTTCCTGGCCATCCCTGTCATGTTTGGCGCGAGTGCGCTCAAGCTGGTCAAGTACTTTATTAAGGGCGGTACGTTCGGTGCCAACGAGGTCGCTATCTTGGGCGTGGGCTGCGTTGTGGCCTTTGTGGTTTCGCTCATCGCCATCAAGTGGCTCATGGGCTTCGTTCGCCGTCACGACTTTAAGTGCTTCGGTGTTTACCGCATCATCCTGGGCATCGTAGTGCTCGCATACTTCTTCGTTCTGGAGCCTATGCTCGGCCTCTAACTCAGCTGTCGTTGCGCGACGGCCAGAGCGACAACTTGTCATTCAAAGAGGGTGGCATGACCAAAAGGTCTATGCCGCCCTCTTTTCATGTCAATTTGTTCGCTCTGGCCGCCGCTCGCTACCGTTGCCGTGACATCGGTGGCTCCGTGATTGGTCCAATGGGGTCAGGTTTGGCGGCGGCGCACGGAGTCGTGGTGTGATTTGCGTCGGTGTCCGTGCGGCTCGGTATACTGGTACGGCTCAAACTATGGCGCTGCCCGCAGGCGCGCCGTCCGTCAGATGAGGAGTCGCCCATGACCCAGCCCTTGCCCTGGGAAAAGAACACCGCGGTACCCGTGCCGCCCGCGCCGGAACCCGTGCCACTCGATGCATACGCCGCCCCCGCCGCGCCGGAACCCGAACTTGTCCCGCTCGACATCTACGACGCTCCCGCGCCGGCTCCTGCGCCCGCAAAGCCGCTTGTCGACATCGACAGCCTTAATCCCGCCCAGCGCGAGGCGGTCCTCACCACCGAGGGCCCGCTGCTGGTCCTTGCCGGCGCCGGCTCGGGTAAGACCCGCGTCCTGACCTTCCGCATCGCGCATATGCTCGGCGACCTGGGCGTTAAGCCTTGGCAGGTGCTTGCCATCACGTTTACCAACAAGGCCGCGGCAGAGATGCGTGAGCGTCTGGCGGCGCTCATCCCCAGCGGCACCCGCGGCATGTGGGTATGCACGTTCCACGCCATGTGCGTGCGTATGCTGCGCGAGGACGCCGACCTGCTGGGCTACACCGGTCAGTTCACCATCTACGATGACGATGACTCAAAGCGCATGGTGCGCGATATTATGCAGGCGCTCGGCATCGAGCAAAAGCAGTTTCCCATTAACATGATCCGCAGCAAGATCAGCTCGGCCAAAAACGCCATGATCGGGCCCGAGGACATGCTCAAATCCGCCGACAGCCCCAATGACAAAAAGGCCGCGCAGGTCTACCTGGAGCTGGAGCGCCGCCTGCGTGCTGCCAACGCGATGGACTTCGACGACCTGCTCGTGCGCACGCTCGAGCTGCTGCGCACCCGCCCCGAGGTGCTCGACAAATACCAGGAGCGCTTCCGCTACATTAGCGTCGACGAGTATCAGGACACCAACCACGTCCAGTACGAGATCGCCAACCTGCTGGCCGCCAAGTACCAAAACCTCATGGTCGTGGGCGACGACGACCAGTCCATTTACAGTTGGCGCGGCGCCGACATCACCAACATCCTGGACTTTGAGCAGGACTTTAAAAACTGCAAGACCGTTAAGTTGGAGCAAAACTACCGCTCCACGGGCCATATCCTGAGCGCCGCCAACGCCGTGGTGCGCCACAACTCGCAGCGAAAGGACAAGCGTCTGTTTACGGCCGAGGGCGATGGCGAGAAGATCCAAGCCTTCCAGGCGAGCGACGAGCGCGACGAGGGCCGCTGGATTGCCGGCGAGATTGAGAAGCTGCATGCCAAGGGCACGAGCTACGACGATATCGCCGTGTTCTACCGCACCAACGCCCAGTCGCGTATTCTCGAAGATATGTTCCTGCGTGCGGGCGTGCCCTACAAGATTGTCGGCGGCACGCGATTCTTCGACCGCGCCGAGATCCGCGATGTCATGGCTTACCTCAAGATGATCGTGAACCCGGCCGACGAGATGAGCGTCAAACGCGTCATCAACACGCCGCGCCGCGGCATCGGTTCCACCTCGATTCAAAAGATCGAGCAGCTGACGCGCGACAACCGTTGCTCGTTCTTCCAGGCCTGCGAGATTGCGACAGCCGAGACGGGCATGTTTAGCGCCAAGGTGCGTAATGGCCTGTCGAGCTTTGTGGCGCTGGTGCGCGAGGGCCGTCGCATGGACGGCGAGCTCAAGGACGTCGTCGAGATGATTGTCGATAAGACGGGCCTGCTGCGGGCTTTTCGCGCCGAGGGCACCATGGAATCCGAGAGCCGTGCCGAGAACATCCAGGAATTCCTGGGCGTTGCCGCCGAATTTGAGGAGACGCACGAGGATATTGAGGGTACGCTCGAGAGCTTGGAAGAGCTGCGCGCGGCTGGCGTTGCCGATGTGCCGGCCGGCGCTGAGCCCGAGCCCGTTGTGGTGAGCGCACCTGCGCCCGAGCCGGGACCCTCCGCCCCGGCATCTTCGTTTGAAGCGCTTGTCGGCGCGCGCGATGCCGCGGGCACCAATCCGCTCGATAGCTTGGCCACTCCGGCACTCTCGCCGCAGGACGCCTTGGCCGCTGCCATCGCGGGCAACGCATATGCTGCGCCGACGCAGCTGCCGGCGGGTGCCGTGCATGCCGATGAGATTGAGCGCACCTATGGCCCGCTTACCTGCAAGGCGCTGCCGGCGCTCATGGAGTGGCTGGCCCTACGTTCCGACTTGGATTCCCTGGCCGGCGAGACGCATGCCATCACCATGATGACCATCCACTCCGCAAAGGGCCTGGAGTTCCCGGCGGTGTTCGTGGCCGGCATGGAGGAGGGTATCTTCCCGCATGTGCACGACTTTGGCGGCAGCGATGATCCGGGCAAGCTCGAGGAGGAGCGTCGCCTGGCCTACGTCGCCATCACGCGTGCCCGTAAGCGCCTGTTCTTGACCTATGCGGCCACGCGCCGTACGTACGGCTCAACTTCTGCCAACCCGCGCTCGCGCTTCCTCAACGAGATTCCGTTTGAGGATATCGAGTTCAGCGGTATCGGTTCTGCCGGTTTTGAGGGCACGGGCTGGGAGAAGCGCGGCGACCGTCGCGGCACCTTTGGCTCGGGCATGGGCTCGGATATGTACGGCGGCAAGGTGTTTGGCTCGCATACGCGCTCGACCGGCGGTTCCGCCTCGCGTGGCGGATCGAGCTTCGACGATTTCTTTGGCGGCAGCAGTTATGGGACCGAGCGTCATCGCGGGGTCTCGCCCGACGCCGGCCGTGTCGCCTCGACCTTTGGCTCGGGTGCATCGCGAGCCAAAAAGCCGTCGTCCAAGGTGTCGCCGACGGTGGAGCGCAAGGTCGATCGCGCGAGCGCGTCGCAGGACTTTGCCGCGGGCGATACCGTGAGCCACAAGACCTTTGGCACGGGTACCGTGATCTCGGTCGCCGGAGACATGATCGAGGTTCAATTCGAAAAAACCGGCCAGACTAAAAAGCTAATGAAGGGCTTTGCGCCTATCGTCAAGCTGTCGTAATCCCGGCGGACCTGGGTGGGCGTATAGGGCAACATCGCCTGCTCGGGCAGTCCTGCGCAAGACGGAGAGCACATTAAGTGCTCTCCTTTGCGTGCGGAACTCGCGATCGATGTTGCCCCATACGCCCGCCCAGATCCTTAGACAACGTTGATGGGCGAACGTCGCTTTGCTCGTTTGCTTTTTGGTCTGGAGAGCCGGGTGGGCTGAATACTTAGACATGGCAAGGGGCTCCCCCGTTGATGAGTGGGGGAGCCTCTTGTTGCTTTTTAGCTTGTTGTCCCAAACCCCGCGCCCATCCCGGCGAGCGCTCGGGGATTGGTAGCTTACAGGTGGCTGATGATCAGCTCCATTTTGCCCTCGAGGTCAATGGACTTCACGGTGCTGGGGGCCAGGAGGTGGCTTCCCTTGTGGACGGGGTCGCCGCAGACGGTGCCTTCGCCGTCGATGACCGACAGGCACATGAAGGGCCAGCGCTGGTCGAGGGTCTTGCTGCCGTTGACACGCACGCGATCGACGGTGTAGCAGGAGTTAGACTCGAGCTCGGTCACGCCATCGATCTCGGGCGCGGTCACCGTGCCGTCGGTCGGAGCCTGAACGTCAAAATCGATGCAGTCGAGGCTCTGCTCAATGTGCAGGGGACGCAGTTTGCCGTCGGTGCCGGGACGGTCGTAGTCGTACAGGCGATACGTCACGTCGCTCGACTGCTGCGTTTCCAAAATGAGCGTGCCGGTCTTGATGGCGTGCACGGTGCCGGAGTCAATCTGGAAAAAGTCGCCCTTGTGAATCGGCAGCACGTTGAGCATGTCGTCCCAGCGGCCGTCCTTGATCATCTGTGCGGCCTCGGCGCGATCCTTGGCGCGCTGCCCGACGATAATCGTGGCGCCGGGCTCGCAGTCCAGCACATACCAGCACTCGGTCTTGCCCAGGCTGCCGTTCTCGTGCTCGGCGGCGTACTCGTCGTTGGGATGAATCTGGATCGAAAGATCGTCCTTGGCGTCCAGAATCTTAATGAGCAGCGGGAACTCCTTGCCCTCGCAGTTGCCAAAGAGCTCGCGGTGCTCGGCCCACAGCCACGAGAGCGTGTGACCGGCATACGGGCCCTCCGCAATCTGGCAGTCGCCGTTGGGATGGGCCGAGATGGCCCAACACTCACCGATGGGACCCTCGGGAATGTCGTAGCCAAATACGGTTTCGAGCTGGCGGCCGCCCCAGATCTTCTCGTGGAAAATCGGCGTCAGTTTAATCAAATCGGACATGTTCATACCCCCATGGCGTTGCGCGGCCGCCCGCTCTAAATGAGCCAAAACGAGCGCCCGCATGACTACAAAAATCTATGCCAACGTTACGTTGTGCAGCTCAAAGCGGTCGCCGACGTTGTGCGAGATCGAATGCTCAAAGGCGATGCCGCTATCTAAAAAGCCAATCTGGCTGAGTTCGAGTAGGGGAGAGCCGGGCTTGGTGTCCAGGCGCTCAGCTTCTTCCTCGGTTGCCGCTACGGCGCGGATGGTGCGGTGGAAGCTCGAAATCTTCAGCCCACATTGCTCGCGGATGAAGCTGTAGACCGATCCGTACAGATCTTTCTTTTTAAGGCCCGGGATCAATTCGAGGGGCATGTAGGTGTACTCGATAACGATGGGCTTCTCGTCCACCTGGCGCACGCGCACGATGTGATAGGCAAAGTCATCCTCGGCAATTCCCAGCTGAGCGGCGACGTCCGCTGGTGGATTGACAATCGAGAAATCGTAGACTACCGAGGACACCTTCTCCCCGCGGTGCTCATGCGAAAAACCCGCGGCGCGGTCGTTCTTGCCCTGGAAAAACGCCTTGCCGGGAAGCCCCGCCGTGTCCTTGACGTAGGTGCCCGATCCGCGCCGGCTGGTAATAAGACCTTCCTCGGTAATCTGCTCAATCGCTCGTTTAACGGTGATTTTAGAAACGCTATAGAGCTCACAGAACTCAACGACGGTGGGCAGCTTGTCACCCGGCTTAAGAGCGCCGTCCTCGATGCTTCGACGGATATCCGCAGCTATCGCCTCGTATTTGGGAATCATGGAACCCCCTTTCCGACATACATGGATACAAAAGTAAGTATAACCCTCTGCGAGGCATCCATATAATTCTTATCTAAGAAGTTCGAGAAAGAAAAAAGAAAAAGACGCTTTACTTATAAAATTAGAGCGCTATAGTTGTAGCCAACGAACGGAACCCTGCCGAACGGCAGGACCGACCGTTTGGGGACGGTTTTGTTTTGGCGGGCTGAATATCCAGATATCCGGTGCGCGCCCGCGCCGGATAACCTGCCAAGGCAAACCCGTCTCCAACCGGAAGCTCTAGAACACGAAAGCGAGGACTTCGATGGCACAGTATCAGCTGCCCCGTGACTTCTTCTTTGGCGCCGCTATGTCCGGCCCGCAGACTGAGGGTCAGTGGAACCAGGGCGGCAAGCTCGAGAACCTGTGGGACACCTGGTCCATCCAGGATCTGGATTCGTTCTATAACCGCGTTGGCTCTTATGCTGGCAATGACTTTATGGCTAAGTACCAGGAAGACTTTCGCATTTTGAAGGACTTGGGCCTGAATACCTATCGCACTTCCATCCAGTGGAGCCGTCTGCTCGATGCCGACGGCAACCTCAATGAGGAGGGCGCCGCGTGGTATCACGAGCTGTTCCGTGCCTCTCGCGAGGCCGGCCTGGAGCCGTTCGTCAACCTGTACCACTTTGACATGCCCACCTACCTCTTTGACCGTGGTGGTTGGGAGAGCCGCGAGGTCGTCGAGGCTTACGCTCATTACGCCGACGTCGCCTTCCGCGAGTTTGGCCAGGAGATCAAGTACTGGTTCACCTTTAACGAGCCCATCGTCGAGCCCGAGCAGCGCTATCAGGAGGGCGTGTGGTACCCGCAGCTCCATGACTATAACCGCGCTCGCACCGTGCAGTATCACATCTCGCTGGCGCACGCGCTGGCCGTGGCCAACTACCGCCGCGCCTATGACGAGGGCGCCGTTCGCGCCGACGCCAAGATCGGCATGATCAACTGCTTTACCCCGGTCTATACCAAGGAGAACCCCAGCGAGGCAGACCTCGAGGCCGTGCGTATGACCAGCGGTATCAACAATCGCTGGTGGCTCGACCTTATTACCAAGGGCGAGCTTCCCGCCGACGTGCTCGACAGCCTGGCCGAGGGCGGCGTTAAACTTCCGTTCCGTGCCGGCGACCAAGAGATCCTCAAGCAGGGTGTTGTCGACTGGCTCGGTTGCAACTACTACCATCCCACGCGCGTTCAGGCCCCGGCGAGCAAGATCGACCAGTACGGTCTGCCGCACTTTGCCGACGAGTACGTGTGGCCTGACGCCGTTATGAACGAGAGCCGCGGCTGGGAGATCTACCCGCAGGGTCTCTACGACTTTGGCATGGACTGCGCTAAGAATTACCCCGATCTTGAGTGGTTTGTGTCCGAGAACGGTATCGGCATCATGGACGAACACAAGAACCGTGACGCCGAGGGCACCATTCAGGACGATTACCGCGTCGACTTTGTGCGCCAGCACCTGGAGTGGGTTGCCAAGGCAATCGCCGAGGGCGCCAAATGCCGCGGATACCATTATTGGGCCGTCATCGATAACTGGTCTTGGGCTAATGCCTTTAAGAACCGTTACGGCTTTGTCGAGGTCGACCTTATGGACGGCTACAAGCGCCGCCTTAAGAAGTCGGCAGCTTGGCTCAAGCAGGTCGCAACGACCCACGTGGTTGACTAGCGACCAGGCGAACGCCCAGACCGCGCGCCGCCGCGCGCAAAACATGGCACATCTGGTGGCAAAGGGCGACAGACCACCGTGCGCATAGGAAAAGGCCGGATTTGATAGTTAGGAGCAATCATGGCCAGTGAAAACGGAAAGAGCTTCCTCGACAAATTTGCCGAGGTCTCTGCGAAGGTGGGAAACCAGGTTCACCTGCGTTCCCTGCGCGATGCCTTCGCAACCATCACGCCGCTCTATATCCTTGCGGGTATCGCGGTTCTTATTAACAACGTCGTGTTCCCTCTGTTCCCGCTCGATGCAGCGGGCCTTGCCAACCTTCAGACCTGGGGCTCGGCAATTACGCTGGGCACCCTCAACGTCTCTGCCATTATCTTGGCCGGATTGATCGGCTACAGCCTCGCTAAGAACGAGCGCTTCGATAACCCGCTTGCCTGCGTGGTCGTCGCCATCTCCGCTTTCGTTATCATGATGCCGCAGCAGATCACCGCCACGCTTGCCGCCACGAGCCCGCTGCTCACCGACAAGATCACCTCTGCCGAGGTCACGGGCGCCCTTTCGACTGCCAACACCGGTACCAACGGTCTGTTCGCGGCTATTATCATCGCCCTGCTCTCCGTCACGCTCTTCATCAAGATTTCCGGCGTCGAAAAGCTTAAAGTAAAGCTGGGCGAGGGTGTGCCCCCCGCGGTCTCCAACTCCTTTAACGTCATGATCCCGATGCTGCTCAACCTCTCGATCTTCGCAGTTGCCGCAGCGCTGCTCGCCGTGTTTGCCGGCACCGATCTGTGCACCATCATCTCCACGTGCATTTCCAACCCGCTCAAGAGCATCATGAACGCCGGCCCGTGGGCTGTTATCCTCATCTACACCCTTGCGAACCTGCTGTTCTGCGTCGGTATTCACCAGTCCACCATCTCTGGCGCTACCGTCGAGCCGATCCTGACCATGCTCATCGTCGACAACATGGCTACTTTTGCCGCCGGCGGTACCATCCAGCCCGACCACTACATGAATATGCAGATCGTCAACAGCTTCGCCCTCATCGGCGGCTCGGGCTGCACCCTCATGCTCCTGCTCGACACCTTCCTGTTCTCCAAGAACAAGGCTTCCAAGACCGTTGCCAAGATGGCTATCGTTCCTGGTCTGTTCAACATCAACGAGCCGGTCATCTACGGTTACCCCGTCGTGTACAACCTGCCGCTCATGATTCCGTTCGTGCTTCTCCCCGACCTGTTCATCGGCGCCACCTATGCTCTGACCTGCGCGGGCATCATCAGCCCTTGCATTGCCCAGGTGCCTTGGACCATGCCTCCCGTCATCAACGCTCTGCTTGCTACGGGCTTTGACTGGCGCGCTGGCGTGTGGCAGGCGCTCGAGCTTGTCATCGGCATGGCTGTCTACCTGCCCTTTATGAGGATCTCCGAGAAGGCTATCGCTAAGCAGGAGGCTCTTGCCGAGCAGAACGCTTAAACGTCGTTCTCCCTTCCACCGTTGCGGGCACCGGTACGCGGTGCCGATGCCCGCGGCTCTCCTCTTGTGTGAAGACGCAGGGGGTGGGCACAATAGCCGCAAGGAATAAAACCAGTTGTCGTCTGCGCGCCGCGCAGTTATAAGGAGGAAACCATGAAGAAGATCATGCTTTGCTGCAATGCCGGCATGTCCACGAGTCTGCTGGTCCAGAAGATGCAGGCCGAGGTCGCGAACCGCGGTCTGGACATCGAGGTCGAGGCTCGTCCCATGAACGAGGCTCACGATCACCTGGACGAGTGCGACATCCTGCTGCTCGGTCCGCAGATTGGCTACACCAAGGGCGATTTTGAGAAGGAGGCCGCCGGTCGTTTCCCGGTCGAGGTCATCAACATGGTCGATTACGGCCGCATGAACGCCGCCGGCATCATCGACCACTGCGTCAGTGTGATGGGCTAGGTGCAGCACATGGAGGATATGAATGAGCTGCAGATGACCTGCTTCGAGATCATCAGCTACGTCGGCACCGCCAAGAGCATGTATATCAATGCCGTGCAAAAGGCCAAGGAGGGCGATTTTGACGCCGCTGAGGAACTTATCAAGCAGGGCGACGAGGCTTACAACGGTGGCCACGATGTCCATATGGGGCTCCTCAAAAAGGAGGCCAACGGCGAGCGTAACGGCGAAGCCCCGCTGATTCTGCTGCATGCCGAGGACCAGATGGCCGGCACCGAGACCATGCGCGTCATGGCCACGGAGCTCATCGAGGTCCACAAGCTGCTGCAGGCACTGAAGGCCTAGTCGGCGTTATCGCCGCGACGGAGTGTGCGGTTCACCAGACAATTCAGTCCCTTTCACGGGCGCTGGGAGTTTTCCGTCTCCCGGCGCCTTTGTATTTGGCGAAGGCCTGCGCGACCTGTTGGGCGGGCCTTCGTGTTTTCCCAGATAAAACCTGCCAAAACAAACCTGTCCCTTTTTGGCAGGTTTTTGTCTTGGGAGCGGTACCATACAGGCAATGTTTAAACGAGAAAGGTGGCTCCCATGGAACCTAAGCAGTACTACATCGGCATTGATGTCGGCGGCACTTCGGTTAAGGAGGGCCTGTTCGATGAGGACGGCAACCTGCTTGCCAAGGCCAGCGTGCCCACGCCTCCCATCGTTGATGCTGCGGGCTTTGCCGCGGTGACCGAGGCGATCGACCAGGTGGTCGCCAAGGCGCAGATTCCGCGCGCCTTTGTGGCGGGCATTGGCCTGGCTGTTCCGTGCCCCATCCCGGCTTCGGGCGATGCTAAGGTCAAGGCCAACATTGCCATTAACCTGCCCGAGCTTAGGATCGCCATTCAGGAGCACTGCCCCGACGCGGTCGTTAAGTACGAGAACGATGCCAACGCCGCTGCCATGGGCGAGGCCTGGCTCGGCTCTGCCAAGGGCGTACAGAACGTGGTGATGGTCACCATCGGTACCGGCGTGGGCGGCGGCGTCATCGTCAACGGCGACGTGGTGTCGGGCGTTGTGGGCGCCGGCGGCGAGATTGGCCACATGTGCCTGAATCCCGACGAGGAGCGCACCTGCGGCTGTGGCGGCCATGGCCACCTGGAGCAGTATTCCAGCGCTACCGGTGTGGTGAGCAACTACCTTGCCGAGTGCAAGAAGGCGGGCGTCGAGCCCATCGAGCTCACCGGCCCCTCCGATTCCAAGGACGTGTTCCAGGCCTGCCGCGAGGGTGACAAGCTCGCGCTGGCCGCCGCCGATACCATGGCCGATTATCTCGGTCGTGCTCTGGCGCTTATCGCCAACGTGGTCGACCCCGAGATGTTCCTGATCGGCGGCGGTGCCTCTGCCTCGGCCGACGTCTACCTCGACGCGGTTCGCGAACACTTCCAGCACTATGCGCTATCCGCCTCGCGCGAGACGCCCATCGAGGTCGCCTCGCTCGGCAACGACGCCGGCATCATCGGTGCCGCCTACGTAGCCCTGCGCGCCGCCGGCAAATAGCTGGCGCAAGGGGGAAGGTTAGTTTGCACCACATGGTGCAGAGGGGACAGACTTTGCCTCAGCTCCTGCCCCAATTTGTGCTGCGGCCCTTCCATCTCATAGGGTTCGGCGTCGGCGTGCTACCATAGCTACGTCCAAGTACACATATCAAGTGGAGGATTTCCATGGCAAACGTTCTTGTCTTTGGTCACCAGAATCCCGATAACGACGCCATCATGAGCGCCGTCGTCCTGTCCCAGCTGCTCAACCAGGTTGAGTATGCCGGCAACACCTACGAGGCCTGCGCACTGGGCCAGCTTCCGGCCGAGTCCGCCAAGCTGCTCGCCGACGCCGGCATTGCCGAGCCCCGCGTGATCGATTCCGTCGAGGCCGGCCAGCTCGTCGTCCTCACCGACCACAACGAGTCTGCCCAGTCCGTCGCCGGCCTTAAGGACGCCACGGTCTTTGGCGTCGTCGACCATCACCGCATCGGCGACTTCGAGACCGCCGGCCCGCTGCACTACATCTGCCTGCCCTGGGGCTCCAGCTGTACCATCGTCACCAAGCTCGCCGGCGTGCTCGGCGTCGAGCTTTCCGACGTTCAGGCCAAACTGCTGCTCTCGGCCATGATGACCGATACGCTCATGCTCAAGAGCCCCACCACCACCGATCTCGACCGCGCCGTCGCCGCCAAGCTCGGCGAGCAGGTGGGCGTCGACCCGGTCAAGTTCGGCATGGAGGTCTTCCTCACCCGTCCGTCCGGCTCCTTCACCGCAGCCGAGATGGTCGGCAACGACATCAAGATGTTCGAGCCCGCCGGCAAGAAGCTGCTCATCGGCCAGTACGAGACCGTCGACAAGAGCCGTGCGCTTGGCATGATTGACGAGATCCGCGAGGCCATGCGCGCCTACGCCGCCGAGAAGGGCGCCGACGGCATCGTCCTGTGCATCACCGACATCATGGAGGAGGGCTCGCAGGTTCTGCTCGAGGGCGAGACCGAGGCCGCTCAGAAGGGCCTGGGCATTGCCGACGAGCACGACGGCGTTTGGATGCCGGGAGTCCTCTCCCGCAAGAAGCAGGTCGCTGCCCCCATCATGGCCGCCTGCTAGGTTTTGCAACCTGCTCACGACCGGATCGCGGATGCTCCGCGCTCCGGTCGTTTTTTGTGCGCGGGACCACGTCGCCTATTGGACAGGGGCGCCCGTGCCGTTGAACAAATAATGTTCAACCTGTGGTTCCGCTTTTCGGCCGCGCTCGCGCGCTTGTCGCGCAGGGTAGGCTAGATGCAAGCGTAATACGTTGGAGCGCGGCGCCGCCATTTGGGCGGGCCGTGCTTTTTTAAGACGGGAGCCTTCCCGTGAAAGGAGCCGCCCATGGCAGCACCCGAGCAGCTGTTCAACACCCGTGAGCGCAAGCGTTTTGAGCGTCACGACATTTGGGAGCGCATTGCCGAGAACGGCACGATTTCCGCCGCCGTCATGGTGATCGCAGCCATCGCCGCGGTCATCTGTGCCAACACCGATGCCTACGAGGCTATTCATCACTTTTTGGAGACCCCGCTGTATGTGGGTCTTGGCAGCCTTACGGCTGGCCTTACCGTCGAGGTCTTTGTCAACGACTTTCTCATGGCGATCTTCTTTTTGCTGGTGGGCATCGAGCTTAAGTACGAGATGACGGTCGGTGAGCTTAAGAATCCGCGTCAGGCCATGCTTCCCATGCTGGCGGCCGTGGGCGGCGTCGTCGTTCCCGCCTGCATCTACCTGATCTTTAACCATGCCGGCGCGCACAACGGCTGGGCTATTCCCATGGCAACCGATATCGCCTTTGCGCTGGGCGTGCTATCGCTTTTGGGTAACCGCGTGCCCAACGGCGTGCGCGTGTTCTTCTCGACGCTCGCCATCGCCGACGATCTCATCTCCATCGCCGCTATCGCCATCTTCTACGGCCAGAGCCCCAGCACGTTTTGGCTGGGCGCCGCTGCGGTTGTGACCTGCGCGCTCGTGTGGCTCAACAAGACGCAGCACTACCGTCTTGCCCCGTATTCGGTGCTGGGTCTGCTGCTGTGGTTCTGTATGTTTAAGAGTGGTGTGCACGCCACGCTCGCCGGCGTCATCCTGGCCTTCACCATTCCGGCCAAGTGCGGCGTTAAGCTCGATAGCCTTACCGACTGGCTGGGCGAGTGCCTGCCGTTGCTCGACGACCGCTACGACGACGAGGCGCACATCCTGGGTCAGCACGACTTTACCGTCTCGACTACCAAGGTCGAGTGCGTCATGCACCGCGTGACCCCGCCGCTCATCCGCATGGAGCGTCTGATCTCCACGCCGGTCAACTTTGTGATCCTGCCGATCTTTGCGTTCGTAAACGCGCAGGTTCGCCTAGTGGGCGTGGACATGAGCACGCTGCTGACCGACCCGGTGACGCTCGGTGTTTACTTTGGCATGCTGCTGGGCAAGCCGATTGGCATCTTTGGCATGACGTTTGCCCTGGTTAAGCTCAAGATTTCCGAGCTGCCGCACAATGTCAACTGGCATATGATCGCCGGTGTGGGCATTCTGGGCGGTATCGGCTTTACCATGTCGATCCTCATCAGCGGCCTCGCCTTCCCGACGGCCCAGTTTGAGGTCCTGGCCGCCAAGGCCGCCATTCTTGCCGGTTCGGTCACCGCGGCCGTGCTGGGCATGATCTACATGAGCGTGGTCTGCAAACACCCTGCGCCCAAGGACGAGTAAGAGCACATACAAGTTTGAAAACGCCGCCTGTGAATACCATCACAGGCGGCGTTTTAGTCACTGGGTAGTCGTTGGGGACAGACTTAAATGACTGCCCAAGTGCCGGCAGGTTGGGACTACTCATTTAAGTCTGTCCCCAATGAGTGGTTCTATTCCACGGTGCCGTAGACGGCGCCCCAGCCGTGGGCGGCTAAGGCGGAGTTCAGCTGGTCGCAAAGTGACTGGCGGTCGTAATAGCCGGGCGGCAAAAGGTTCACGATCTCCATAAGGTCGGGCGCCAGGTCCAAGATTTCGGCCTGCACGATTAGGTCCAGGCGGTCGATGGCGTGGCGGTCGTAAAACAGCCCGTCGATCAGGCGCTGCAGGTCGCCGAATTCCTCAGCCCTAAACGAACCGTATTCCATAATGCCTCCTTAGGCGCCCCACGCCGGCATGTGCGGCGATGTCGTAATTCATTGCGATGAACTTAATCTATCACGGCTTCATACCGTTGCGGCGGTGGCGGTCTATACTTAGACGAACTGCAACGTCCCGCTTCGCGAAAGGTCGCACCCATGCAGACGATCTACCAGAAGATGGAAACCACCGAACTCGATGCCGCCATCGAGGCGCTCAAAGCCGAGGTCGCCGAGGTCAAGGCCAAGGGCCTGGCGCTCGACATGGCCCGCGGCAAGCCGTCGCCCTCCCAGGTGGACATCTCGCGCCCCATGCTCGATATCCTCAATGCCGAGGTCGATCTGCACGACGGCAACGTCGACTGCTCCAACTACGGCTGCTTCGAGGGCATTCCCTCGGCACGCAAGTTGGCAGGGGAGTTCCTGGGCTGCCCCGCCGAGCAGACGCTCGTGCTGGGTTCGTCGAGCCTTTTGATCGAGCACGACATCGCCGGCATGTTCTGGCGCTGTGGTTCGTGCGGCAGCGAGCCCTGGGATGCCTACGAGGCCGCGCACGACGGCAAGAAGGTCAAGTTCCTGTGCCCCGTTCCCGGCTACGATCGCCACTTTGGCATCACCGCCGACTTGGGCATCGAGAACGTCCCCGTTGCGATGACCGAGGCCGGCCCCGACATGGACGAGATCGAGCGCCTCGTTGCCGCCGACGATTCCATCAAGGGTATCTGGTGCGTGCCCAAGTATTCCAACCCCACGGGCATCACCTTTAGCGAGGACACCGTGCGCCGCCTGGTCGAGATGCCCACGGCCGCGCCCGATTTCCGCATCTTCTGGGACAACGCCTACTGCGTGCACGACCTGTACGACGAGACCGACGAGCTTGCCAATATCTTTGACCTCGCTCGCGCGGCGGGCACCGAGGACCGCGTGGTGGCCTTTGCCTCGACGTCCAAGATTACCTTCCCGGGCGCCGGCATCGGCTTTATCGGCGCGAGCCCTGCGGTCATCGCGGAGTTCTCCAAGCGCCTCAAGGCCGGCCTTATCAGCGCCGACAAACTCAACCAGCTGCGTCACGTGCGTTTCCTTCCCACCATCGAGGCGGTCAAGGAGCATATGAAAAAGCATGCCGAATTTTTGCGCCCGCGCTTTGAGGCCGTTGAGCGCAAGCTCACCGAGGGTCTGGGCAACACGGGTTGCGCCACTTGGACGCATCCCCGCGGCGGCTACTTTGTGAGCTTCGATGGTCCTGAGGGCTCGGCCCAAAAGGTCGCCGCGCTTTGTGCCGATCTGGGCGTTAAGCTCACGCCGGCTGGTGCCACCTGGCCCTATGGCAAGGACCCGCGCGACACCAACATCCGCATCGCGCCGAGTTATCCCACGGTCGAGGACCTGGAGGCCGCGCTCGACGTACTGGTGCTGGCCGTCAAGCTCGTCGCTGCCGAGATCACGCGTGCCGAGCGCGCCTAGCGCGCAGAGCTCTGCAAGTCCGCGCCGCGTACTTTTCCGCACTTTCGATACGCAAAGGAGCGTATACATGGATTTGGGTATTTCCACCAACCCCACGCCGGAGCTCTACACCATTAAGGTGACCGGCGAAATCGATATCTCTAACGCCGACAGTTTGCGTAACGCCATCGACTTGGCGCTTGAGCAGCCCACCGAGGCCGTTGAGCTCGACTTTGCCCAGGTGAGCTATATCGACTCGACGGGCATTGGCGTGCTTGTGGGCGCCGCGCACCACGCAGCCGATCATGGCAAGCGTTTTAGCTGCGCCAACGTGCAACCCCCGGTGATGCGCGTGGTTCAGCTGTTGGGTGTCGACCAGGAGATTTCGATCACCGCTGCATAATCTTTGCCCCCAAAAGGGGCGTGCCGTTTGGCATATGTTTGTGATGCGCTCGAACGTTTTGGCGTTCGGGCGCTATACTTGACCGAATGAATAGACGAGTTCCGGCCGAATGGCGCGGTGCGGGCTCGACTCACATCGAGCCTTGGAGGTATGTGTGTTTGGTATTGGAGAGGGTGAGCTGGCAATCATCGTGGTCTTCGGCTTTTTGCTGTTTGGCCCGGATAAGCTCCCGCAGATGGGCCGCACGATCGGCCGTGCCATCCGTCAGTTCCGCGAGACGCAGGAAAAGATGACGGCAGTTGTTCAGTCCGAGATTATCGATCCGGTAAGTGAGGCCGCTTCGGCGCCGGTCAAGCCCAAGAAGGCTGCTGTCGATGACGATTCCGATGCTGACGCCGATGCCGTCAAGACGGCCGCGCCCGCAAAGAAGGAGACCTTTGCCGAGCGCCGTGCCCGCCTTGCCGCCGAGAAGGCCGCGAGTGAGGGTGCTGCTGAGGGCGAGGCTGCTGCCGAGGAGACGGAGGCCGAGGGCGCTGGGCCCGCCGCTGCTGTGTCCGCTGCCGATGCTGCCACTGCCGCCGTCGAGCCCGAGCCTGCCGCAGAGCCCGAGCCCGAGCCGGCAGAGCCCACGACGGCCGACCTCTACGCCCGTCGTCCCCGCAAGCGCAAGGCCGTCGTCGACCAGCTCGCTCGTGAGCTTGAGGTCGAGGACGAAGCCGCTGCCGCCGACGCCCCGAAGGGAGGCGATGAGTAATGCCTATCGGACCTGCGCGCATGCCGCTCTTCGATCACCTGGGAGAGCTCCGTCGCCGCCTGACCATCGTGGTCGTATCGGTGTTTGCCGCCGCCATCGTGCTGTATTTCGCCACGCCCGTGGTGCTCGATATTCTGGAAGACCCCATCCGCTCGTTTGTGCCGGACGGTAAGTTCTACATCACCACCACGCTCGGCGGCTTTGGCCTGCGCTTCTCGCTGGCCATCAAGATGGCCGTTGTCATGTGCACGCCCATGATCATCTGGCAGATCTTGGCGTTCTTCCTGCCGGCGCTTCGCCCCAACGAGCGCAAGTGGGTCGTGCCCACGGTGCTCGCTTCGACGGTGCTGTTCTTCCTGGGTGCCATCTTCTGCTACTTCATCATCATTCCTGCGGGCTTTGAGTGGCTCATCGGCGAGACCTCTGCCGTCGCAACTGCGCTGCCCGATCTGGAGAACTACGTCAACATGGAGCTGCTCTTTATGATCGGCTTTGGTGTGGCGTTTGAGCTGCCGCTCATCATTTTCTACCTGTCCGTTTTCCACATCGTGTCCTACGCGGCTTTCCGCGGCGCCTGGCGCTACGTGTACGTGGGCCTGCTCGTGGGCTCGGCTGTGATCACGCCCGACGGCTCGCCCGTCACGCTGGGCCTTATGTACGGTGCCCTGCTTTCGCTCTACGAGATTTCGCTCGCCATCGCTCGCGTGGTCATTACTGCGCGCGAGGGCAAGGAGGGCCTGTTCGTGAGCCGTCTGGACCTGTTCTCGGACGACGAGGACGACGAGGAGTAAATCGGTATGCACGAGGTTGGCATTGTCAACGGCATACTCGATACAGTGATTCGCGCGGCGCGTGGGGCGGGGGCCTCGCGCGCCGTTTTGGTAACGCTGCGTATCGGGGATATGACCGAGGTGGTGCGCGAGGCGCTCGACTTTGCGTGGGAGACGTTTCGCGACGAGGACCCGCTCACGCGAGGCTGCGAGCTTTCCGTGGAGGAAGTCCATCCACAAAGCGAGTGCCTGGACTGCGGCGACGTCTTCGACCACGATCGCTTCCACTGTCGCTGTCCCCAGTGTGGTGGTGCCAACGTGCGCCTACTGCACGGCCGCGAACTCGACATCGCAAGTATCGAAATCGAAACCCCCGACGATTAGCCGTCACCAAATGGCAGAAGTAAGGAGTGCCGAGTATGGCCGAGAAAACGATTGATATCGCATCGCCGATCCTGTCGCGCAACGAGCGTCTGGCAGACCAGCTGCATCAGCGATTTAATGAGGCAGGCACCTATGTGATCAATGTGCTGTCGAGCCCCGGTTCGGGCAAGACCACCACGATCCTGGGCACCAACGAGCGCCTGCGTGACAAAGCCGGCCTGCGCTGTGCCGTCATCGAGGGCGATATCGCCTCGGACGTCGACGCCATCATCATGAAGGAAGCCGGCATGCCCGCCATCCAGATCAACACCGGTGGCCTGTGCCATCTTGAGGGCAACATGATCATGGAGGCCGTTGACGCGTTCGACCAAGCGGTGGGCCTTCAAAACATCGATGTCATCTTTATCGAAAACGTGGGCAACCTGGTCTGCCCGGTCGACTTTGACCTGGGCGAGAACCTGTCCATCATGATTCTCTCGGTGCCCGAGGGCGACGACAAGCCCATCAAGTACCCGGGCATCTTCCAGCACGCCGGCGCGCAGCTGCTCAATAAGGTCGACGTGGCCCCGGCTTTCGATTTTGACATGGATAGGTATACTAAGACACTCGATGACCTCAATCCGCAGGCGCCGCGGTTTGCCGTGAGCGCGCGCAAGGGCGAGGGCATGGATGCCTGGTGCGATTGGCTCATCGGGCAGATCGAGCAAGCAAGGGCGTAAGTCGGCCGCCATAAGCGCGGGCGCAGCCGCAGAGACATGAGATAGGAGCCTCTTTTGAAGCTCATCATCGCCGAGAAAAACGACGCCGCGCGCCAGATCGCCGAGCGTCTGTCCACGGGCAAGCCCAAAAAGGACAAGGTGTACAACACCGCCATCTACCGTTTTGAGTGGAAGGGCGAGGAGTGCGTGACGATCGGCCTTGCCGGTCACATCCTCGCGCCCGATTTTTGCGACAGCGTGCTGTTCGATAAAAAGCTGGGCTGGTATTCGGTCACCGAGGACGGCGAGATGCTGCCGGCCGACATGCCCGATGGCCTGGCACGTCCGCCCTACGACACCAAGCGCAAGCCGTTCCTTGCCGACGGTATCTCCATCAAGGGCTGGAAGCTCGAGAGCCTGCCTTATCTCACCTGGGCGCCCGTTATTAAGCTGCCGGCCGAGAAGGAGCTCATTCGCTCGCTCAAGAACCTTGCCAAGAAGTCCGACAGCGTCATCATCGCCACGGACTTCGATCGCGAGGGTGAGCTGATCGGTTCGGACGCTCTCAACAAGGTGCGTGAGGTGGCGCCCGACTTGCCGGTTGCCCGCGCCCAATACTCTTCGTTTACCAAGGCCGAGATTACGCAGGCCTTCGATAACCTTGTCTCGCTCGACCAGAACTTGGCCGACGCTGGCGAGAGCCGTCAGCATATCGACCTCATTTGGGGCGCGGTGCTCACGCGCTACCTGACGCTCGCCAAGTTTGGCGGCTTTGGCAACGTGCGCTCCGCCGGCCGCGTGCAGACGCCGACGCTTGCCCTGGTGGTCGAGCGCGAGCGCGAGCGCATGGCGTTTGTGCCCGAGGACTATTGGCAGATTCGCGGTATGGGTGCCGCGCAGGGCGCCGCCGAGGACGACCGCTTTAAGATCGCGCACAAGACGGCGCGTTTTACCGATAAAGATGCTGCCGAGACAGCGTATAGTCATGTCGACGGCGCTACGACGGCGACCGTTGCCGCGGTGACCAAGCGCTCGCGTAAGCAGCAGCCGCCCACGCCGTTCGCGACCACCTCGCTGCAGGCAGCCGCTGCGGCCGAGGGCATATCGCCCGCACGCACCATGCGCATCGCCGAGTCCCTCTACATGGCGGGTCTCATCAGCTATCCGCGTGTCGACAACACCGTGTACCCCGCGACGCTCGATCTGGGCGCCGTGGTAAGCGACCTGGCAAAGATCAACCCGGCGTTGGCGCCCGTGTGCAAAAAGGTGCTCGCCGGCCCCATGAAGCCCACGCGCGGCAAGGTCGAGACCACCGACCACCCGCCTATCTACCCCACGGGCGAGGGCGATCCGTCCACACTCGATGGTGGCCAGCGCAAGCTCTACGACCTCATCGCCCGCCGCTTCCTAGCGACGCTTATGGGCCCCGCAACCATCGAGAACACTAAGCTCGAGCTCGACGTAAACGGTGAGCCGTTCGTGGCTTCGGGCGACGTGCTCGTGACCCCGGGCTTCCGCGAGGCCTATCCGTACGGCCTTAAGCGCGATGAGCAGATGCCGCCGCTGGAGCAGGGCGACACGGTCGACGTGTTCGACATTAAGCTCGAGGCCAAGCAGACTGAGCCGCCCGCGCGCTATAGCCAGGGCAAGCTCGTGCAGGAGATGGAAAAGCGCGGCCTGGGTACCAAGTCCACGCGCGCGAGCATCATCGAGCGCCTGTACGCCGTGCGTTACCTCAAAAACGATCCCGTGGAGCCGAGTCAGCTGGGTATCGCCATTATCGATGCACTGTCGCAGTTTGCCCCGCGCATCACGAGCCCCGATATGACCAGCGAGCTCGACGGCGACATGACCCGCGTGGAGCGCGGCGAGGACACCGAAGAGCATGTCGTGACGCACTCGCGCGCGCTGCTGGCCGGCGTGCTCGACGAGCTGCTCAAACATACGCAGGAGCTGGGCGACGCCATCAGCGACGCCGTCACGGCCGATGCGCGCGTGGGCGCCTGCCCCAAGTGCGGCAAGGACCTGGTTATGAAGACGAGCGCCAAGACCCGCGGCAGCTTTATCGGTTGCATGGGCTGGCCCGACTGCGACGTGACCTATCCGGTGCCGAGCGGTGTCAAGGTGAGCCCGCTCGAGGGCGAGGCCGCCGTGTGCCCCGAATGCGGCGCGCCGCGCATTAAGTGCCAGCCGTTCCGCCAGAAGGCCTTCGAGATTTGCGTGAACCCCACGTGCCCCACCAACTACGAGCCCGACCTTAAGGTGGGCGAGTGCAAGGTGTGCGCCGAGGCCGGACGCCATGGCGACCTGATCGCGCACAAGAGCGAGAAGAGCGGCAAGCGCTTTATCCGCTGCACCAACTACGATGACTGCGGCGTGAGCTATCCTCTGCCGGCGCGCGGTAAGCTCGAGGCGACGGGTGAGACCTGCCCCGAGTGCGGCGCCCCCATCGTGGTGGTCAACACGGCGCGCGGTCCGTGGCGCATCTGCGTGAACATGGACTGCCCGACCAAGGAGAAGAAGCCCGCCCGCGGCCGCAAAACCACAACCAAGGCGAGCACGGCAAAGAAGGCCACGGCGGCAAAGAAGACTTCGACCGCCAAGAAGTCGACTGCCAAGAAGGCTGCCGCGAAAAAGACGACCACCAAGAAGCCAGCTACCGACAAGTAGCGGTGCAGCCGAAACATTACCCAAACCAAAAACGAGCGAGGGTCTCATGATCCTCGCTCGTGATTTATCCGGCAGTTAGGGACGTTCCTTTTCTGCCGGGCGGCGAAAGAGTGCGCCCAACGACCAGCCGTTTAAGAGCGCCCCCGATACATAGTTGTCGGAACCTGGTCGTCTGTTGATAAAAAAGAAACCGCTAACGGACAAAATGGCGCCTTTTGCGGATTAGTCGCTGTGCCGGATAATAAATTGTCAGAACCAGGCGATAATTAAATTGCCGCGGCTGTCGTTACATATGACACGTGACAGGAGGACATGATGAAAAAATGCCCAGGTTGTTGTTAGCGATGGTTGTCCTATTTTTCGCCACCGGATTAATTTTTTTTGCCCTCCGCAAATGCTTCTGAGTATTTGACGCCCGCCGACGCATGCTTCGATTTGAATGATGGGCCGAAACAAGAACGTACTATCGAGCTTCCAGATGGCTCTACAGGTGTTTTTGGGATAGAGAAAGAGCAAGCTGATGTTGCCCCGATTTGGGACGGCTACTACAACGCTACTGATGGGAATTGGAAGGTTTACTTCTATACTGGAGTGCTCGATGCTGAGTACTGGATATCAATCAAGAACTACAACATTACATCGTGGTGGGGCCATAAGGCATCTTCCGTTGGTGGCGCCTTATCGAATTTCAGTAAGAGTTTTTCTTCCAAACGAACAAAGTGGAGCTTTCTTTTTACCGGTGTAGGCGGTATGGCGTCTGCGACTTATACTCTTGGAGCTGAAATAAATGGCTCTCGACTGCATACATATCGAGCGTGATTCAATATGGGCGTGTTGGGTAAGATCAACATTGGCGGAGAGGTTTCCCTCCTGGCTATAGTTCTGGTTGAGGTCGGAATCACCGCTGCGGTGATCTATCTCGTTTACAAGTTGATAAAGGCTCTCAAAAAGGTTATTGAACGAACCAAACAAGAGTAGGCGGTCAGTCCACTCGATTTCGAACCCATTTCAGCGGGTGTCATCCTCTCTGTCTGCTTCTCTGTGGGCGGAGAGGATTTTTCTATGACTGAGACCGCGTCAGTGCCAAATCCGCGCCTATCCTCGACCCGAAATTCGCCCACTCGGTGGACTTCGGGTTTAATGCTTAGGGGCGGGGATTTACCAAATTGAAATTTTAATGAAAAGAAACCCAGCTGCAACAATTGCCATGGTGAGGGCTCGAATTGGCCATATGGATCTAAAATAGTAACGATATACAAATGTCGAGAGACGTTGGGGATATAGATGAAAAGAACTAAGGGTTTTCTTTTGTTGGTAATGATGCTGCTCGGACTGTTCTGCCTGAGTGGCCCTTCTTGGGCCGAGGCTGCCTGTCCTGAAGGTGAGCCTCAGCAGTCTTATACGGGCAGCCTGCTGATAACTGCTAAGGAGGGCGATGCCGACTCTCAGTCTGGGGTAAATCCCCTTGCCACTTTTGAGGGGGACGGCGGAACGGTCAAGCTTGACCATATTGGTAGCGGGATTTTGAGGTGGCAAGTTCTTCCGGACAAAATTGCGAACGATCCCTTCTCTTTTGCTGGAACGATATATCTATACAAGGTTATGAGCGGAAAACAAAATTACGTCGATTGCTATCCGACAAACGGGTCTGGAATTGCATTCACCGGCATTTCGGGGCAGATTGATACACATGTACGAAAGGGAACCTATGTAGTGCGTTGGGTTGGAGCTGCTGCAGGCCCGATATGGATTGCGGTCTTGCGTCCCGATGTCCAAATAGGTTTCTCTCTCTAGACGGGAAGTTGCTCATGGACGCCATATATGACGGGGATGACTGGGTCGATCATTATACTTGGCGCCTGGTCGGCTCGAACGACAATGGGGATGTGGTGTTTGATGGGCTATGTCCAAAGCATCTCCATCCTTTTGTCTCGTCGTTAATTGAGAGTTCCGCTCGTGTTGCCCCCTACAGCTCGGCATCGCTTCATGATACGGACGTTTTGAAGACCATAAGGGAATCAATTGACGAGGGCACGATGAGCGGCCCGCTGTTTTCTCGGCTTGTGGGGCTAGATGAGATTGGCTCGAAACGACTGCTTGCGGGCGAAAAAGTGGAACTCACTTATCGGTCGATGATTTCAATCCTGCGGCTAGCCGATGTTCTTCGCAAATAAATGAGGCTTATAGGACAAAATGTGTGTCTACTTTAGGGGTATCGGCGCAGGTCGATGCCCCTTTTTCAGCCGTTTAAATTCCGTGTCCGCTTTTAACCGCTCGGACAGAATGTGTGTCCGGTTGCCTATCGTTCCCGCAGGTGGATAACCTTTTCCGGAACCGTTAAACACCCTTTCGGAAGAGGTGCCCATGAAGGCCGTTTATTGCCCCTACTGCGGCGGTCGGACCAAGCGCAACGACGGGACCTCATCGGGATCCCAGCGGTGGAGGTGCACGGCCTGCGGCGCGTCGACGACGGTGAGGTTGTTAGTGTCGGAAAAATTTAGCCAAATATAGTCGGCCGAGATTGACCAATCCCGGCCGACCCATTTTGGCCAACACGCCCGCATCTATGACTTTCCTATCGCATTCCTACATCCCCTCGGGCTGGATCCCCCTCACCTTCACCGCCTGGGGGACGGCCTCCACCGAGTACGTGTCGAGCCCCCTGCCGCGGTAGCTCGGGCCCCGCATCACGAACACCGACGCCTTGTCGAGCAGCCTGTCGAGGGCGGCGTGTTGGCGCCACCAGCGTAGTGGCGGCGGGGAGGCACGGTGGCCATTATTCGGTGACCGGGATTGGTCAAAATCGGTTGACTATTAGCGGCTAAAATCGCCCGGCGCTAACAAGGTACGACGACACGGCGACAAGGCTGGACGAGTTCCTCGGGTGGCTCCTCTCCAAGGACTCCCAGGCGGCGATGCCGGGCGGCGGGCGGTCCTTCAGGCGCAGGACGGCCGAGTTCTGGGAGGTCTGGCCCATGCCCGTCCCCGACGGCGAGCTCCACCGCGTGCTCTACGTCGACGGGATCTGGGTCGCGCGCGAGCTCGTGGTGCTCATATGCTGCAGCGGCGAGCGGGTGGTCTCCTGGTACATGGCGAGGTCGGAGAACTCGAGGGCGTGGTCGGCCCTCATGGCGCCGATCCCGGCGCCCGACGTGGTCGTCACCGACGGCGGGAGCGGGTTCGCCAAGGCCGTGCGAGAGACCTGGCCGCGCACCAGGGTCCAGAGGTGCGCCTTCCACGCCTTCTCGCAGGTCAAGCGCTACACGACGATGCGGCCAAAGCTCCAGGCGGGGCGCGAGTTCTACCTCGTCGCGCGCGACCTCATGGGCATCGAGATGCTGCACCAGGCCGAGCTCTGGGTCGAGCGCTACCTCGACTGGTGCGGGTTCTGGGCCGACTTCCTGGAGGACAGGACCGTGGTGGACGGCAGGAGGGTCTACGCCCACGAGAGGCTGAGGCGGGCGCGCTCGTCGCTGTCGTCGCTGGTGTCGGCGGGGACGCTGTTCACCTACCTCGACCCCGCCCTGGCCAAGGTCGGCCCGCTGCCGTCGACCAACAACATGATCGAGGGAGGGGTGAACTCGCAGCTGAGGGCCGTCCTGCGCAACCACCGGGGGCTGACGTCGGTCAAGCGCGTGAAGGCGGTGTTCTGGTGGTGCCACGCGCACTCGGGGGACGCGAGGACGGCGCGCGAGAAGCTCGCCACGATGCCGACCGACGCGGACATGGACTTCCTGTTCAGCGTCTACTCCGCCTCGCCGTCGCGCGACGACGGAGGGCCGGAATGGGGCGACAGGGCCGTGTGGGAGGACCTCCACCACAGGGACCCGTACCCGTTCTGGCTGGATTAATGGATTGAAACGGATGTTCTATCGGGACACACATTTTGTCCTATAAGCCCACATTTTGTCCTATAAGCCCCAAGGATGACGATTCCAATACGGACGACACCAAAACCGGCATCGACGGCTCCATGGACGATTCGGATTCCAAATAGGCCCTGTTAGTTGAGTTGCTTCTTTGCCGGTGTCGTATACGAAACCGCTATACCCGCGGCAATTGCCATGAGGCAGCTTGCGACGAGTCCGTACTCATACTTCAAAACGTTTGTTGCGGTCAGGGCGATAATCAACACAGTCGCAATTTGCAGAATTATCATTATTACGAAGAGATTGATTCCTTGTTTGGCCGAAGTCGCTGAGTGAGTTTGGCTTTGTTGATTCAGGTTGTAGCTGACAACAAAAGCGATCAGCTCGCTTGATACGGGGCCGACTACATAGAAAAAGAGTGCGTCAATGAAGCCTATAGTGTTGTAAGTGTTGTAAGTTGTTTCGCCGGAAAAAACAGCGTATAAAGCATATCCAAATCTTGGCTGATTCATGTATGAGTAGGAGAAGACCAAGAGCGTTACCAGTGCTACTGCCATAAGTACATTCAAGACGATTCTTCTACCGCTCATCGGCCACTCCTTTCGAGTGCTGATAAAAATAAATTAATATAATAGCAGTTTTATCCAATAGGATTGGAGGAGTCATGACAGCTAATTCCGTTATCCGTAAGTTAATGATACTCTCAGCATCGATCATCTTTTGATCACTAACTTTTGCTGCGACTCCGTCTTTTGGATTGACCGTCAATCATGATGCACCTGCCGTCGGGACTTATTCAGAGGTGTCTTTGTTTGATAAGACCTCTATAGCAAGGCGCGCTATGCAAGAAGATGTCCTTGATACGTATTATTCATTTTACTGTTTTAATAACACTGCCCATAATAATCCCTTAATGTATCCAACATACAAACGACTCACCTTCAAGAATAGCTACAGCCGTATTTATCCGGATACATGTCGAACGAGTTTTACATATCCTTGCCCCACATGCAGGGTTGACGGAACGATGAAAGTATTTCAGTGCAATTATCAAACACGTTGATCGATTGTAGGTGGATTTAATGGGTAGCACAAAGATTAAAGTAATTCTAGGTCCTATTTTCCTTTTTGTTTGCTTGTGCTTTCCGGCTGCAGGCTTTGCGGACGGGATCGTCTGCAATATGAGAAACGATGTTCAACCGGTTGCTTCACTATCTAATGATCTTCTATTTGCTTCCGGCTCCACTGCTCGTCGTGCAAACAGTGAAAGGGTCTTGAATGTATATTGGACTTTTTCGGGATTATTGAATGGTCAATCAGTGGATAATCGAATTGTATACAGGGATTACAAGTCGCTATCTTTTCGAAATTCCTATAGTACCCTACCGCCAACTTGGGTTAATACTCGCGCTACTGGTTCTAGTGGTGAATATTTTTCTCAGGTTCAAGCTATTGGGGTTGGATCCGTGGAAACGTGGCGTTGCAACTATCAAGTTAGATAATATGATATAAACGTCACATCTAAATAACGTGCACTTTCGCTGGAGGGTCGCTGTTTGGCGGCCCTCTTTTTTTGCACAGGCGCGGTGGGATGGTAATATCGGGCGGGAGTCAGCCACTCTGATAGAATCGTCCTTGCTGTCGGCAGCTCTCGTGCCGGGCAGAGCCCTCCATTTGATGGGAGGTGATGCCCATGACCGATTTCACCGAGCTCGTTAAGCTCCTGACCGCTATGGTCTCGCTCCTCACGGCCCTTGTCGGCCTTTCCAAGGCACTCAAGCAGGGCTCGAAGCCCAAAAAGAAAGGCCACCGTCGCTAAGACGATGACCCAACTTCATTATGCAACGGCTCTGCCCAGCTCTCTACAACTTGGGCTGCCGTCGGCACCATTTTACCCTCCTGACGAGGAATTCGTCCATATTTCAAAAATCAAATCCTGTTCGCGCGTGGGCGTAAACTTTTAGTTGGGCAAATCCGGCAGATTGGGTAGTCATTGGGGACGTTCTTTAATGACTAGTCGTTTAAGGACGTCGCATGCGACTAGTTCACTTCGACGGGTGCGGCGCCGGGATAGCGGTCCTCAAAGTCCAGACGGTATTTGTTGTCGTTGGTGCCCGCTACGTTGTCGCGCGCCAGCGGCGCCACGATCTCGTCCTTGTGGTTGGCGGGGCTGGAGTACTCAAGGCTGATCTCCCAGGCATCGCAAATGACGTCAATGCGATTCTCCAGGTCGTCGTAGAGCGTGATGATGTCTTTCCACGAGCTGTAGTTCTGCGAGTCGATGGGAACGTCCAGGTCCTCGACCTCGTCCTTGAGGTCGTCTATCTGATCCTCGAGTGCCTCGGCGGTGTCGCTGGCCGACTGACGCGAGCTGCGGTCATCCTTAAGGTAATACGTGTTGAATGTGGTGGCGCAGTCGCGGACCTGCTGGTCAAGATCAGAGAGCCTGCTGTAGTAGGAGCTCAGCTGGTCGTAGACGTTTTGCTCGCTGATGGTGGCGGCATCGTGGGCGTCATCGTCATCATCGTCAAGCTTGTTGGGGTCGCCCTTGACGGAGACGTCATCGTCGTCGTGGTCGATCTTGACCTTCTCGATGGTTGTGCCCTTGGAATCGTCGGCGTTCTTGTTGAACGGTCCGATCATAAAGAATGCGACCAGCGCGATAATCACGACGACCAGTATGGCGATGATGCCGATAAACAGAGCGTTGTTGTTTTTGGGCGCGACGGGAGCACCGGCCTGCGGAGCAGCGGTTGGAATGGGTTGCTGAGCCGCGGCGTTGGCCGCCGCCCATTGCTGCGTCGTGCCAGCTTCCGGCTGGGGAGCGGGCGCGGGCTGATGGGCGGACTGCACGGTCACGTCCTCCTGCTGGGGCTGAGTTTCCGTGGGCTGCTGCGTAGACTGAACCGTGGTCGCGGCGGTGTCGAAGGCGGCATCGGACGCGGCGGCATGTTCGGCCGCCTGCGCATCCTCTTGCGACTGAGAGGCCTGGCCATCATCGGTTGCCGGCGTTCCGCAGCTGGTGCAAAAACGCTCGTCGTCTTTCAGAAGCTTGCCGCAATGGGTGCAAAACCGGGGCATGATGGTTCCTTCCATTCGATGTGTTGGCTAGATTATAAGGTGGTTCAGGTGCGGTTGGGCCGCGCCGACCCAACTGGTTGTGTGAGGATAGCCGTGCCGCGCAAGCCCTGTCGCATGCGTCACAATGAGTGCGGCGTGCTGGGTGTCCGGCGCGGCCGTTTATCGACGGCTCGGTAGAATGCGATGGTGGGGAGTGAGTCTGTGTACTGCGGCGAGCAAGGCCGGGATGGCGGCGACAACGTGGAGGCGTTCCGGTTCCCGCCGGGGGATGCGCCCCTCGCTGCGCGCGATTGCTCGCGTCGAGTGTTTTGTGCCGGGATGTTGACCGGAGCGCTTGCCTCGGTGATGAGTCTCGGCGGTTGTGCCGCGCGCCGCAACGAGGCTGAGGGTTCCGCTGTCCCTGCCAAACAAAAGGCGAATCATCCGTCCGCTCAAAAGACGGAGGCTGTCTCCCGGGCTTCTTGGATTGCCGGCCTCCAGCAAGATGTCGAAGCCCTTGTCGAGCCATATGGTGGGTCTACCTCGGTCTATGCTGTGGCGCTTGATCCTCAAACGTTCGCGTCGCTCGATGGCGAAGTCGCCGTGGCGCCGGACGCGCGACGTGTGGCGGCAAGCATCATCAAGCTTCCCATTCTCGCTTGTGCGCTCGAGACCGTGACGGCGGGCGAGCTGTCCCTCGACGAGCAGATAACGGTAACGCAACAGGATATCGTGGGTGGCAGCGGCAACATTCAGTCGCGCGGCGCGGGTGTATCGTACAGTATTGACGAGCTGCTGCACGCCATGATCGCCCAGAGCGATAACGTGGCAGCGAACTTTGTTATCGGCAGGCTTGGCATGGATACGGTCAACGAAACGTGTGCCGCATTGGGGCTGACCCAGACCGTGCTCGCTCGTTTGATGATGGACGCCGAGGCCCAGGCACAAGGTCGCGAGAACTACACGAGCGCTCGTGATGCTGCGGCCGTGTTGCAGCGGCTGGCGGCGGGGACAATCGCGACGCCCGAGCTGTGCGAGCGAGCGCGCGGGTATCTGCTGGCGCAGGAAGACGCGCGCGGTATTGTCGAGGGCGTTCCCGGCGGCGTTTTGGTCGCGCATAAAACGGGCAGCCTGGCGAATGCTCAGCACGATGCCGCAATCGTCTACGCCGAGCGCCCTTACGTGCTGGCAATCCTCACCCAAGACCTCGAACGCGAGCAGGCCCTAGCCCTCGAGCGCGACATTTCCTTCGCCATCAACGCCCGCGCCCACTCCTAAGTTGCGGTGAAATAGGGATTGTATTTGCTGCTAGAAGGCGTATTCAGTCCCTATTTCACCGCAACTTAGAGGGTCGGCAGTTAGGGACGTTCCTTTTCTGCCGGCACTTTAGGAACGTCTCTAACTGTCACCTAAGTAGTCATTGGGGACGTTCTTAAACGACTAGTCATTAAAGAACGTCCCCAATGACTAGGTCCGATTTGGGGTGCGCCGGACGCTGGGGTATCATGGCTTGGTTGCTATAACTTGCATTTTCGCGCCTTGTAGGAAGGGGCTGCGCCCATGGCTTTTGAGCCCGCTCAACATAGCTTCATCACGCTCGAGGGCGTCGACGGCGCCGGCAAGTCTACGCAAGCGCGTCTGCTTGCCCGTGCGCTCGATCTTGCCGGCTACCAGGTGGTGAGTCTGCGCGAGCCGGGCGGTACCGCCATCAGCGAAAAGATTCGCGCCCTGCTGCTCGACCCCGCCAACACGGCGATGGGTGACACCTGCGAGCTATTGCTGTACGAGGCGGCCCGTGCCCAGTTGGTGCACGAGGTCATAGCTCCCGCCCTCGCGGCCGGCAAGGTGGTTCTGTGCGACCGCTTCTACGATTCCACGACCTGCTACCAAGCGTTTGCCGACGGCCTCGATCGCCAGATGGTACGCGATGCCAATAACCTCGCCGTCGCGGGAACGCATCCGGTGCTCACGCTCGTCTACCACATCACACCCGAGCAGGCGGCGCTGCGTATGGCCGCCCGTGGCGCGGCAGATCGCATGGAGGCAAAGGGCATGGCGTTCCAAGAGCGCGTTTACCAGGGATTTTGCAGCATTGCCGCCGAGGAGCCAGGCCGCGTAAAGCTCATCGACGCCACCGCGCCCATCGAGGAAGTCTTTGCGAAGACGGTCGAGCAGGTCCGCGCGCACGGTCTCGATATCTCCCAAGACGCCGTTGCCGCCGCGCTTGCCCAGGAGGCCGAGTAACATGGCCCCCGCTCAGACAAGCCTGTTGGCCAAGCTCGACACCCAAGAGCGCGTGCGCGACTTTTTGACCAATGCCGTCGCCAGCGGCCGCGCATCGCACGCTTACCTGTTTTTGGGTGCTCCCGGCGCCGGCAAGCTCGACGCTGCATGGGCGCTCTCCCAGGCCTTCCTGTGCGAGCAGGATGGCTGCGGCGCATGCGACAGCTGCGTGCGCGTTGCTCGGCATACGCATCCCGACGTGCACTATTACACGCCCGAGAGTGCCACGGGCTACCTCATTGCCCAGACCCGCGAGCTGCTCGATGACGTGCCTCTGGCGCCTATCCGTGCCAAGGCCAAGGTCTACATCATCGACCGTGCCGAGCAACTGCGCGCCAATACCGCCAACGCACTGCTCAAAACGCTCGAGGAGCCGCCCGAGGGCGTCATGTTCATCCTGCTGGGCACCTCCGCAGACGTGATGCTGCCCACCATCGTGAGCCGCTGTCAGTGCGTGCCGTTTCGGCTGGTGTCGCCCGCCGTGGCCGCGCAGGCCGTGAGCCGCGCCACCGGCCAGGACCTCGCGCGTTGTCGCATGGCGGTCGCCGTGGCGGGGAGCCCCACGCGCGGCATCGAGTTCCTTAAGAGCGCCGAGCGCCAGGACGCTCGCCGCCAGATGGTTCGCGCCATCGATTCGCTTATCGCCGCCGACGAGGCTGATGTGCTCAGCCTCGCCAAGTCACTCATCGTCGCCGTTAAGGCGCCGCTCGCCGAGGTCAAGTCCACGCAGGAAAAGGTGCTTGAGCAAAACGCCGACTACCTGTCGCGTGGAGCATTGAAGCAGCTTGAGGACCGCAACAAGCGCGAACTCAACGCGCGCGAGCGTTCGGGTATCATGGAAGCGCTGGCGAGCGCGCGGACGCTCATGCGCGATGTGCTGTTGACGCTTCAGGATGAGGCGGCCGACGTGGTGAACGAAGACGTGCGCGACACGATCGGTCGGCTTGCCGCCGCGACCAATGTTGCGGGTGCCACCCAGGCGCTCGAGGCGGTCGCAACCGCCGAGCGCAACATCGCCAGAAACGTTACTCCCCAGCTGGCCATCGAGGTCATGCTGTTCGATATCAGGAAGGCACTGAAATGCCGTTAGTCGTACCCGTTAAGTTTACCTATGCCTCGCGCGACCTGTGGTTCGACCCACAGGATCTGGATATCCTCGAGGCCGATTATGCCATTTGTTCTACCGAGCGCGGAACCGAGATCGGCCTGGTCACGGCCGACCCCTTCGAGGTGCCGCAAGACGAGATCGGTCAGCCACTCAAACCCGTGCTGCGCGTGGCGAGCGACATCGACCTGCAGCTTGCCGACGACCTGGCTATCCAGGGCGACGAGGCCATGGTTGATTTCCGCCGTCTGGTCAAGGAACTCGACCTCGAGATGAAGCCGGTCGGCGTCGAGTACCTGTTTGGCGGCGAGAAGGCCGTGTTCTACTTTGCGGCCGAGGAGCGCGTCGATTTTCGCCAGCTCGTCAAGGACCTGTCCTCGACGCTGCACATTCGCGTCGACATGCGTCAAATCGGCGTGCGCGACGAGACCCGCCTGGTGGGCGGCTATGCCCAGTGCGGACAGGAACTCTGCTGCACGCGTTTTGGCGGACAGTTTGAGCCCGTCTCGATTCGCATGGCAAAAGAGCAGGACCTGCCGCTCAACTCGTCCAAGATCAGCGGTGTTTGCGGCCGCCTGATGTGCTGCCTGCGCTATGAGTTCGAGGCGTACAAGGACTTTAAGAGCCGCGCGCCCAAAAAGAAGACGCTTATCGACACGCCGCTCGGCAAGGCGCGCATCCAGGAATATGACACGCCGCGCGAGCAGCTTGTGCTGCGTCTGGAGAACGGCAAGGTCTTCAAGGTCAATCTGGCCGACATGACGTGCTCGGAGGGCTGCAAAAAGAAGGCCGCCGAGCAGGGCTGCAACTGTCGCCCCGACTGCGTGACGCGCGACGTGCTCGAGCGCATCGAGTCGCCTGAGATGCGCCTGGCGCTCATGGAGCTCGACCGTGAGAACGGCGTCGACGTGGGTGATGGTCTGTCGAGTGCCGACCGTCTGGCCGGTACGTCGATGCCCAAGCGCCGTCGTCGCGATGCTGAATCCGATGCTCGCGCCGGTCAAGGCCAGGGCGAGGGTCGTGGCAGCGGAAAGGGCCGCGGCAAGGCCGAGGTGCCCGAAGTCGAGGAGGCCGCCGGTGGCCGTCGTCGTCGCAAGCGCGCGGGCTCGGGCGATGTTACCGAGGCCGCGGCCGCGGGCAAGAACGCCTCTCGCGAGCGCGAGGCTCAGCAGCCCCAGCAGCAGAATCGCGGCGGTGGCATGAACCCCACACGTCGTCGTCGCCGCCATTTGTCGAGTGAGGAGCGCGAGGACGCCTTCCGCGCCGCAGCTGCTCGCGAGGCTGGTGCCGCCCCCAAGGGTGGTTCGGGTTCCGATACGCCTGCCGACAAGGGTGGCAAGCAACGCAACGATGACGAGCGCGCGCCGCGTCCGCGCCGTCGCCATTCCTCGGGCGCGCAGCAGAAGCCCTCAGTGCCCTCCGTGGCCGATCAGGTCTCGGATGGCGAGGTCAAGGTCACGCGCCGTCGTCCCGGAGATGGCGGAGGGACTGCCGCCAAGGCTTCGCGTGGCGCCGCTCGCGATGAGCACGAGCTGCGCGAGGATCGCGGTAGCGAGGGTTCGGCCGATCAGGGCCAGAAGCGCCGTCGCCGTCGCCGTTCCCGCAAGCCGCGCCAGGATGGTGGCGAGGGCTCGACCCCGTCTTCGTCTGCACCACAACCGCCCGCCGGCGAATAACGCCTGCGAGCGGATTTAGCCCGCCTTGCCCCGAGCGCATCGGGGTATCATAGCGCTGAATCAACAACCCTCCCTGCGACCGAACGTAGGGAGGGTTGTGTCTTGAAGAGCCATCTGAACATATTGAGCCGTCTGCAGGGTGCCGGCGCCCTACCGTTTGCGGACGAATTGCGACCGTTTGCCGAGCGGGCGGCACGCGAGGTGCTTGAGGCATTGTCGCCAACACGATGTGCCGGCTGCGAGCGCGCCGGTACGCTTATTTGCCAAGACTGCCTGGCTGCGTTCACGCTCATCGACCCATGCCATAGCTGCATCCGATGCGGTGCCCCGTTTGGGGATTTGCTGTGCACTGAGTGTTCGGTCGAGGGCACGTCCTCGGCAATGTCGGAGGCGCTCGACCGCTGCCTGGCGTGCGCCGTCTATGCGCATCCGCTGCCGCGCATCATTAAAGCTTACAAGGACGCGGGCGAGCGACGTCTGGCTCCGTATCTGGCGGAGTTGCTCTACGACACCGCCCTGCATGCCCAGGTCGTAGCGCCCGAACGCTTAGGAGGAGTGCTGTCCGGTGCGGATGCGGTGGTGTTTGTGCCTGCGACGGCGGCAGCGTTTCGGCGGCGCGGTTTCGATCATATGGAGGCCATTGCGCGCCCATTTTGCGAGCTGTCGGGTGTTCCTCTGCTCGATGCCCTCGTCAAGTACGGCCATGGCGACCAGCGCGAACTCGGTCGTGAGGAGCGCCGCGAGCGTGCCCAAGGCATGTACGAGACGGTTGAGGACGTGCACGGCCGCCGCCTGCTGCTTATCGATGACGTTATCACTACGGGCGCGACGATGGCCGCGGCTTCGGCGGAACTCAAGCGCGCCGGCGCTGCGGCAGTCGATGGCCTTGCTATCGCACGTGTTTGGTAGGGGTGGTTTTGTGGCAGTAAAGATTGAGCGGCGCAACGAGCCGACAGGCGAACAGCTAGCGGCTTCCGTAATCCTAACAGGCGCCTCGGCGCTGCGCATGATGCGCGCCGAGCGCCGGCAGATGGGCTATATCAGCTGGAAGGACCTTGATCCCGATGAGGAGCGCCGCGTACTAAACGCTTCGTCGCCTTCGGCTGAGGACGTCTATCTTCCTGACTTGGTGCGGATTGGGGCCGCAAGCGGCGAGGTGCAAGAGGATTTGTGCTTGCTGGTAGGGTCTGCAGCGCAGCGCCGCCGCATGCCTGGCGTGGGCTGGTCCGTGTCTTCCGGGTTGCCTGCCGGCTCGATTCTAGAGGTGGAACCGGGGGTGTACAGCCTATCTCCCGAGGCCCTTTGTGTTGCCGTTGCACGCGAGGTTGGCTGCATCCAGGCGTTTGCCCTGACCCAGGAACTGTGCTCTAAGATTTCACTGAGCGACCGCGGGAAGTATCTGCCTCCCTACACCTCGCCCGTTGCGAACAAACTTGCAAAGGACAAGGACCAACCGACAGACGTGGGCTACTTTGAAGTCGAGCCAGTGCTGACGCCCGATCGCTTGGCAGATTACCTCGCGGTATGCAAGGGAAACGCGGCCAAACAATTGCAGCGTCTGTGTCCCTACTTGTCAGAAAACCTGCGCTCGCCCATGGAGTGCATCATGCTCGCCCTGTTTTCGCTTCCGTTTTCCTATGGAGGATTTGCTTGCGGTCCCTTTAAGACCGACTACAAGATCGAGTTCGATGATCGCGCGCAGGCAATCTCGGGGATGCCCCATGCAGTTTGCGATGCATATCAGGAGACAGCCCGGTTTGACCTGGAATACAACGGTGAGCTGGGCCATTCCTCCCGGAGGGGACGTACCCATGATGAAAAACGCAACACGGGCTTGATTACTATGGGAATCGAGGTCGCAACGGTCAACAACGAAATGCTTTGCGACATGGAAGCGATGGAAGCGCTCGCATGGCGCATCCACCAGCGTATGCGAAAGCGGTACCGGAATCGTGTCGATGCCCGCAGAAAGAAGCAAGAGGCGTTGCTTAACACGCTGCGGGTGTGTTTTGGGCTTAAGCCGGTCTAATTCGCGTCGAAAACAGGGGGTTAATCATATGCCCTGGCCAAAATATGGCAAATATGAGTACTGTCACTAAATCAGTAACAGCAAAATCAAAGAATTTAGGACTCGGAGGCGGCGTAAAGTAAGAAGATAATAAACAAATGTAGAATAACTAAGCATCAGGTTGGCGACACTGAGCGCGAAATCTGTCCGAGAGGCCAAAACTGCCTGTTACTAAATCGGTGACAGTACTCATATTTGCCATTTTTTGGTCACGGCACCCTAAGAAGGGTGCCCCGGAGCTCCCCACAGGGGAGCTTCGGGCTTCATAGGGGCACGAATAGCCCACTCCGACCTGCAAATCTGTACTCGCGATGCGAATGACGCCCCTAACCTTAAACTTTAGCTTGAACTTAGCTATAATGCGCTTCGTTCCTACCAGGCTGTGGTTGCGGACGGGCGAAATGCCCGTCCTAGTCCAAGACAGACGCGGTCAAAGGGATCCACGTAAGCGACCGCGTGCGCGCGGCGCGATCATGGCGCGTCCTAGATGTAAGCCGCACCGTCCGTTCTACTTTCTTTGGGGCAATACCGCCTCGCGGGCGAGCGGGTCAGTCGTGAAGGTGGCTGCGGCCTCCCGAGCAAACACCCCGGTGCGCAAGTGTGGGGTCAAATACCAGGTCAGCTGGTGGGAACAACCTGATATTCCGCGCAACGCACGGATCGTATACGACACAGAAGGCAGGGTAGTGGACATGGTGAGGGGCAGCTTGATGCACGCGGCTCGGTTAGGTGCTGGGACTGCAGCGGTCATCGCCGTTTTGGGCCTGAGCGGATGCGCGTTCAACCCGCTGTCTACGTTCACGACTCCCACGATCGACCAGATCGAGTACGAGACCGTCACGCCGGCGGTGTCGGATGATGCCCTGGTCACTCCCGGAACCCTGACGGTCGCCCTCGATACTTCCGATGCGCCACAGGCAATGCAGGGCGCCGACGGCGAGCTTACGGGGTATGCAGTCGACGCTGCCCGCGCCCTCGCAAGCCGCATGGGCCTTAAGGTCGCCTTTGTCGATGCGTCCTCGGCAGGTTCCGCACTCGGCGACAAAAAGGCCGATATCTTTATCGGCGAGATCAACTCCACGGACGGGGACATTAGCTCGCTCGGCGCCTGCCTGTACGATGCCGCTTCTGTGTTCGGTAAAACTAGCGATGGTGGGTCGCTCAGCGTTTCCACCGATACCCTTAACACGTCCACCCTGGGCGTTCAGATGTCCTCGGCCTCGCAGGAGGCGCTTGCTAAGCAGAGCATCACCGCCAACCAAAAGACCTATTCCAACATCAACGAGTGCTTTGAGGCGCTCGAGTCCGGCGAGGTCGACTATGTGATCTGCGACTCTACGGCCGGCGGCTACCTTGCACGCCTGATGAGCGAGGTCTCCTATGTCGGTTCGCTCGAGGCGCCCTCGACGCTTAGTGTTGCGGGCCTCTCGTCCAATGACGAACTGTGCCGTGCCGTGAGCGATGCCCTCGACGGTATTACGGCCGACGGCACGCTCGAGGCGGTCCACTGCGTCTGGTACGGCACGATGCCCTACGACCTCACCACTAAGACGGTTTCGGGCGCTAACGTGCAGCTGGGCGATTCTGAGTCCAGTGAGACCATGTCCTCCGGAAGCGAGTCCTCCGATTCCAACAATGAGACCGCATCCTCCGAGGACAAATCGTCCAGTCAGGAAGGCGCCATCACCGACGACGACATTAACAAACTCAATAGCTAGTTATTGCTAGGGGTGGCGTCTCCTATACGTTGGAAAGGACACCTCTTCACGGTTTCAACACGCACCGCCGGGCTTCCCCAATAGGGGAGCCCGGCTTTTTTGTTTCCGTAAAACCAGCAGGTCAAGGGCAATTTCCAGGAGAAAAACCAACTCAGCCGACGCTTTCCTATAGCGCACTTTGCCACGGAAAAGTGCGAGACTTCGGTATGCGGTATCAAGCAATCGTTATTCGGGTCTTTGGGAATTCGGGTGATTAAATGCACGGCAGTGGGTACATAGCCAGTACAGTAAGTCCCCGAGGCAGATTGGAGCCACGTATGGATATCAAGGTTTCTGGACGCAAGACGACGGTAACCGATGCTCTGCGTGCGCATGTGGATGAGAAGATCGGCGAGGCGCTCAAGGTTTTCGATATCGAGCCCATGACGGTCGACGTTGTGCTTCGCTATGAGAAGAACCCCTCGAACCCCAACCCGGCAATCGTCGAGGTTACGGTTCGTGCCCGCGGTTCGGTGATTCGCGTTGCCGAGCATGGCGCAGATATGTACGCCGCCATCGACCTCTCCGCCGATAAGGTCACCCGCCAGCTGCGCAAGTTTAAGACCAAGGTCGTGGACAACCGCCAGGGCGGTGCCAGCGCAGCGGATGTCGCACCGGTCGAGCGCGTCGAGGATTTGGCCGACCTGCTGCTGCCCGAGGAGGAGGACGATCTGCTCGTCCGCGAGAAGGTCATCGATGTCACCCCGATGACTGAGGAGCAGGCGCTGGTACAGACCGATCTGCTGGGCCACGACTTCTACGTGTTCGAGAACGCGACGACTGGCCTCATCAATGTGGTGTATCACCGTAAGAATGGTGGATATGGCATCATCAAGCCCCGCATCGAAACACTTGACGAGTAAAATACGTTAACTTGCATGAGTTAACGGCCGGCGGTCATCCCATGCGGATGGCCGCCTTTTTTACGTAAGGAGTCGCTTTGATGGACAAGGCTGCATCTACCGGCCATTCTGACCGCTGCCGCATCGTCGTCGATACCTGCTGCGACTTTAGCCCCGAGGTCGCTGCGAACCTCGATGTCGATATCTTGGGCTTCCCCTTTATCATCGATGGCGAGGAGCGCACGGACGATATCTGGTCGAGCATGAGCCCCAAGGAGTTCTACGACCGCATGCGCGCCGGCGCTCGCGTGTCTACCTCCGCCGTGTCACTCGGTCGCTATATCGAGTTCTTTACCGAGTGCGCCAAAGAGGGTACGCCCACGGTCTACCTGTGCTTTACCTCGGCGCTGTCGTCGAGCTACAACTCCGCGTGCCAGGCGGCAGATGCCGTGCGCGCCGAGTATCCCGATTTTGAGCTCTACGTGGTCGACAACGCTCTGCCCTGCGCGACCGGCGAGCTCTTGGCGCTCGAGGCCGTCCGTCAACGCTCGGCGGGACTTACCGCCAAGCAGCTGGTCGACTGGGCAAACGAGGCCAAGACCTATGTCCACGGCTACTTTACGCTCGAGAGCTTCGATGCGCTGGCTGCCGGCGGCCGCATTCCGCCCGCAGCGGCACAGCTCACGGCAAAGCTCGATGTCAAACCCGAGCTGTCTTACGACCTGGCCGGCTCGCTGTCGCTGATCGGCGTCAACCGCGGTCGCAAGAAGGCGCTCAAGTCCATCCTCAAGTCGTTTCGCGAGAACTACGTGCCCGACCGCACCATGCCCATCGCCATTATGACGGCCGATGCCGAGAAGGACGGTGACTGGCTCGAGGCCGCCATCCGCAAGGAGGAGGGCTGCGCCGACGTCACGATTATCCGCAGCTCCGTGGGCCCCACCATCGGCTCGCACGTGGGTCCTGGCATGGTGGCCTGCGCGTTTTGGGGCAAGAACCGCGCCGACAAGGCGTCGCTTTCCGACCGCATCGCCCGCCGTGTGCGCGGCCAGTAGACAGGCGCTGCGGCCGTAATCGCCCTCAACTCACAGCCCAAACGATGGCACCGAGTATTCAACCTGGTAATAACACCCAACCCAAAAGGAAAGGTTTCATGGCAAACAAGCTCTCTGTCGCATTTATTGGCACCGGAATTATGGGTGCCCCCATCGCCGGCCACATTCTGGACGCCGGCTATCCCGTCACGGTCAACAACCGTACCAAGTCCAAGGCCGCGGCGCTTATCGAGCGCGGCGCTGTCTGGGCCGATACGCCGGCCGATGCCGTGGCGAACGCCGACGTCGTCTTTACCATGGTGGGTTATCCCTCCGAGGTCGAGGAGCTCTACCTGGCGGGCGACGGCCTGCTCGCGTGCACCAAGCCCGGCGCGGTCCTGATCGACCTCACCACGAGCTCGCCCGAGCTCGCGCGCGATATTGCCGAGGCCGCCCAGGTTTCCGGCCGCATGGCGTTTGACTGCCCCGTCACCGGCGGCGAGTCCGGTGCTATCGCCGGCACGCTCACGGCCATCGTGGGCGCCACCGAGAACGACATCGCCCCGGTCCGCGACATCCTTTCCACCTTTGCGGCAAATATCTGCTGCTTCGATGGCGCCGGCAAGGGCCAGGCTGCCAAGCTCGCCAACCAGGTGTCGCTGGGCGCCTGCATGGTCGGCATGGCCGATGCGCTGGCGTTTGCCGAGCTGAGCGGCCTTGATCTTGAGAAGACCCGTCAGATGATCCTGGGCGGCACCGGCAAGTCCGGCGCCATGGAGAGCCTGGCGCCCAAGGCGCTCGACGGCGACTACAAGCCCGGCTTTATGGTCGAGCACTTCATTAAGGACCTGCGTTTGGCGCTCGCCTATGCCGACGATCGCGAGCTTGCGCTGCCCGGCGCCGACGTGGCCTTTACGCTCTACGATATGCTCGACGCCATCGGCGGCGCCAAGCTGGGCACCCAGGCCATCACGGTACTCTACAAGGAGGAGGCCGACGCCATCGCCGCCGGACTGGACTGGTCGCAGTATCGTCCCGAGGAGCATGGTGCTCACGAGGAGGGCTGCGGTTGCGGCGAGCACGGCGACGACCACGAGTGCGGTTGTGGCCACCACCACGGCGAGGACCACGAGTGCTGCTGCGGCCACCATCACGAGGAGTAGCGCCCATGAGCTGGACGTTCGTGGTGCTCGCGCTGGTGCTCTTTCTCTTTGCGATCTACATTGGCTTTTTGTGCGGCCAGTGGGCCTGCGAAAAGCGCGTCATCACCAAGCGCGACTACTGGATTGCCAACTTTGCAGGAGCGGCGGCAGTCGTCCTGCTGACCTGGGTGTTCTCGCTGTTCCCGCTGGTGCAGTTTGCGCCGATCGGCTGGCTCGGCGGTTTTATCGCCGGTCTTAAGATGAGCTTTGGCGAGTCCGTCGGTCCGTGGCGCAAGCACGACGAGGTCTTTAACGTCAACAAGGCCCATCGCGCCGCCGCCGACGCGGGTGACGCCGAGGAGCGCCGCCGTGCGCGTCGCAATGGCGCGGCAGACCGACAGCTCATCTCGGTCACCGATGACAGCAAGGGTGCTGGCAAGCACGCTAAGAAATAGTAAGAAGAGGTAACTATGGCAGAAAACAAAGACGAACAGCTCACCGACGAGGAGCTGGCACAGCTTCAGCTGGCAGAGGAGAACGAGAACGCCGTCGACCGACTGGTCCAGGAGCTCGGCTGCCCCACGCGCCGCATGCGCCAGTTTGCCGCCCGCGTGCTGCACCTGCTTGCCGAGCGCGATCCGCAGCGCGTCGTGCCCTGCGTGCCCGCGTTGATCGAGGCGCTCGACCGCCCCGAGGCTCAGACCCGCTGGGAGGCTCTCGATGCCCTGGCGGCGCTCGCCACCACCTGCCCCGAGCAGCTGGGCGATGCCTTTGAGGGTGCCGAGACCGCGCTGTTCGACGAGATTTCCTCCACGCTGCGCTATGCCGCCTTCCGCCTGCTGTGCGTATGGGGCGCCACGAGCGTCGAGCGTTCGCGCGAGGCTTGGCCCATCCTGGACGAGGCCATCCAGTGCTACCACGGCGACCTCGAGTATCGCGACATGCTCGGTTGCCTGTACGAGTTTAGCCAGGGCGAGATCGACGCCGAGGTCGCCGACAAGCTCGCACTGCGCCTTAAGTTCGATGCCGAGAACGGCAAGGGCAGTTATCTCAAGGCCCGTTCGAGCGAGATTTGCGAAATGCTTGTTAAACGTTTTGGCCTGGAACTCTCCAAAAAGAAGAAGCGTGCTAGCGTTAAGAAATCTGACGACGCCGAAGACGAGGAGTAACAGATTATGGCGCACGATGTAGTCCTGATTCCCGGTGACGGTATCGGTCCCGAGATTACGCAGGCCATGCGCCGCGTGGTCGAGGCCACCGGTGTCCAGATCAACTGGAACGTCCAGGAGGCCGGCGCCGGCGTCATGGACGAGTTCGGTACGCCGCTGCCCCAGCACGTCCTCGATGCGGTCGCCGAGACCAAAGTTGCCATCAAGGGCCCCATCACCACACCGGTCGGCACGGGCTTCCGCAGCGTTAACGTCGCCCTGCGCAAGCACTTCGACCTGTACGCCTGCGTGCGCCCCTGCCTGTCGCAGCCGGGCGACGGCTCGCGCTTCCGCGACGTCGATCTGGTCATCGTGCGCGAGAACACCGAGGACCTTTACGCCGGTATCGAGTTCGATGAGGGCGCTGCCGAGGTCGAGGAGCTCTCGCAGCTCGTCGAGCGCTCGGGTCAGAAGACCTTCGCCGCTGATTCCGCCATCTCGATCAAGCCCATCTCCATCGCCAAGAGCCGCCGCATTGTGGAATACGCCTTTGAGTACGCCCGCCGCTGCGGCCGCAAAAAGGTGACGGCCGTGCACAAGGCCAACATCATGAAGGCGACCGACGGCCTGTTCCTGCGCGTTGCGCGCGAGGTGGCCGCCAACTATCCCGACATCGAGTTCAACGACAAGATCGTCGACGCCACCTGCATGGGCCTGGTCCAGAACCCCAACGACTTTGATGTCCTGGTGCTGCCCAACCTGTACGGCGACATCGTGAGCGACCTGTGCGCCGGCCTGGTGGGCGGCCTGGGTATGGCCCCCGGCTCCAACATCGGTGCCGACTGCGCCATCTTTGAGGCAACGCACGGCTCCGCGCCCGATATCGCCGGCCAGGATATCGCTAACCCCACGGCAGAAATTCTCTCTGCTGCCATGATGCTCGATCATCTGGGCGAGAACGATGCGGCCAATCGCATTCGTGCCGCCGTATCTGCCACGCTCGACGAGGGCGAGCAAGTTACCGGTGACGTGCGTCGTGCCCAGACTGGCTCCGTTGCGGGTGCCGTGGGTACGCAGGCCTTCGCCGATGCCGTTATCGCGCACCTGGTCTAAGGCATGCAGGCTGCAAACGCCTAAATAGTACTTAAGTGTTTGCGTATAACCTAAGAATCAATACGCCCGGCGCTCCGTCGGGCGTATTCTATTGGGGACTATGTTTCCTAACAAGGAGTAACCGATATGGGTTTGATTCAAAAGAAGGATGAGAAGGACGAGATCGACGGCATCCAGATCATCGAGCGCGGCGAAGGCCCCAATGGTGACGAGGATGAGAAGATCGATCTGGTCGCCGGTACGTCTGCCGAGCACATTGCCGCCGGTACGACGGCCGAGGAGGAGGACGCCCGTCTGGAGGCTCAGATCGCCGCAGATGCCGCTGACGAGAACCTCATGCCCGAGGAGCAGGACGAGGACGATTCCGACGCGGACGATCATGCATCCAAGCACAAGAAGACGATGATCGCCGCCTTCGTGGTTACAGTCGTGATCGCTGCCGTGGTCGGCTTCTTTATTGGCAATGGCGGCTTTGGCGGCAAGGGTGTCGGTTCGGCGACCCTGACCGAGGACCAGCTCGATTCGACCGTGGCAAGTTATAGCTACAACGGCAAGAAGAGTGACATCACCGCGCGCGAGGCCATCGAGAGCCAGTACAGCCTCGACACCGTCAAGGACGGCGACGGCAACTACACGGCTCCTTCTGCCGACGTCATCCTGTCCTACGTGCGCAACAAGATTCTGCTCGATGCTGCCGAGGACGAGGGTATTACCGTCTCTTCTAAGGAGATGAAGAAGTACGCCGAGGATTCTATCGGCACTTCTGACTACGACACCATGGCCAAGCAGTATGGCGTCTCCAAGGACCAGGCCAAGCAGATCGTCCGCCAGTCCGCGACGCTGCAGAAGCTCTACAAGAAGAAGGTCGGCGACAGCTCCGCAAGCATGCCGACCGCCCCGACCGAGCCTGCTGACGGCAACGAGGAGACCGCGAGCAAGGACTACGCCGACTACATCATCAACCTTGCCGGCGACGAGTGGGATAGCTCAAAGGGCACTTGGAAGGACGCCGATGGCACCTACGCTAAGGCATTCGCCGACGATGCCTTTACTGCCGATAGCGCTACCTATAAACAGGCCATGACCGCCTATTACACCGCCTACCAGCAGTACTCCTCGCAGGCTTCGAGCGCCAGCTCCAAGTGGACCGAGTATGCTAACGGCCTGTACGCCAAGGCCAACATCAGCATCTACGGCCTGTTTGCGTAAGGTTTGCCTGAGCCGCCGAGCGTGTAGCTGAAATATCTGAATAGCCCGCTAGAACGGATGTTGTTCTAGCGGGCTATTTGCGTTTAGGCGCTGGTGGCTAAATTATGCCTATGAATCTTTAAGTCCAAAAAGATTATCGGCTTCATCGTCAGGCATATATTCCAGCACATCGCCCGGTTGGCAGTCGAGTGCCCGGCATATCGCGTCAAGAGTTGAAAAGCGCACGGCAGAAACCTTGCCCGTCTTGATGCGCGACATATTGACCTGGGAGATGCCCACGCGTTCCGCAAGCTCTTTGGATGAGATCTTGCGTTCGGCAAGCATGCGGTCGAGCCGCAGAATAATCATGGATTCCCCCTAGAGCAACTCGTCATCTTGTTTTTGCAGGATATACCCGTAGCGGAAGATGCTGGCAATCAGGCTAAAAATCAGGCCCGCAAAGAGCATGGAGAGGTCGAGATGCTGGCCGCCAAGCGCATCCGTAAAGCTACCGCCAAATCCTGAGAGTATCAGCCCTGTGACTATGGCACCAAAAAGTTTCACGGCGGCGCCGCCGATAAGGAACAAATGTCCTATTTGACGTAGTATGCGGATGCATTCGAGGTCAAAGGGCCTGCCCGCCTTTTCAATGGCGGAGAAAAACCTGTATGCGCTTAGCGCGATGGCAAGCGCGAGGCATGCCATCATGCCACTCCCTATGGCAGTATGACCGTCGTGCGCGACAAGCATAAGAGGGGTCTGTTCGTTGGCGCCGACGAGAGCGAGAATTGGCCCTTCGCCAGCCGTAAGCTCTACGGATTGGAGACAGAACCCTTGGGAGAGGCTAGGCAATATGAATAGAAGTTCGATTGCAATGACTGCGAGGAGTGCCAGAGCGAGCGCCACGATGGTGCAGATTGTGCCCCATTTGCAGTAGCGAGTGAGCTTCCTCAGTTTGGCTATTGCCTGTTCACGGTTGATGGCTTCATTCGATTTGGATACGTTCCAGCGGATCATAGCTCCTCCAACCAATGTCTTGGATGATACTTGTATCTTATATTATAATTAATGATAAACGATAAACAATTACAGATTAGAGTAAGTAATGTTTGTGAGACGAATAGTGAGAGCTATAGCATATTCAGGGAATGGGAGTTTGGAACGCGGGTGGGGTGGACAAAGATCGATATTTCCTGCAATCGCGCAAATGCTTCATCGGGTCTCCCTAATTCATATGGGAAAACGGCTGCAAACGATTGCAAATAACCGGTGAACGGTCAAAAACTACCGTTCACCGATAATTTCTAAACTGGTTCTAACTGGTATTAAGTCAAAAAGACCAATTCACAAATCTTCACAATGAGCTGCATTTTTCCTACACGCTATATTTAGCCGCCCTACGTTGTTTAGACACAGGAAAAGATCCGATCTTTTGCCAAAACATTTCGAAACGGTTTCAAAACCGCAGGTAGAAGTGTTAACGACCGGTAAACGGTCGAAATATCACCGTGAGCGGTGCAAAAACGTTTTACCGTATGAATCAACGAAAGCGACCTCTTCTGGGGTGATATAGTGACAACAACACGTCACGTGGTTACTACCAGTTTAGAAACCACTGGTCTTCAAAGAACGCTTTCTAAGAAGCTTTAAGGGCGAGCGCCCGCTGGCTTCCGAAAATCATCGGACACAGATCGTACACACCTTCGGAAGGGAAATTTGAATGGTTGGCTTTATTCTTACCGGTCATGGACAGTTCGCACCCGGCCTTGCAAGCGCTATCGCTATGGTTGCCGGCGACCAGCCTGCTTTTACCGTCGTTCCTTTTGAGGGCGACCAGGCTGCTTCCTACGGTGAGGATCTCCGCGCCGCTATTACCGCCATGCGCGAGGAGTGCGATGGCGTGCTCGTCTTTACCGACCTGCTTGGCGGCACCCCGTTCAACCAGTCGATGATGATTGCCCAGGATGTCGACAACGTTGAGGTTCTGACTGGCACCAACCTTCCCATGGTTATTGAGCTTCTGTTCCTCCGCGGCAATGCCACGCTCGCCGAGCTTGGCGAGCAGGCCGTGACCGTTGGCCAGACGGGCATCACCGCCCAGACGGTCGCATCCGTTGCCGGCTCCGACGAAGAGGATATCTTCGGCGACGAGGACGGCATCTAATGGCCGATTTCGGAGCCAACGTCCTGAGCTCCTCGGTCGCTCTTTTAGGCCTGCTTGTCATCATGGGCTTGATTTACACCATCTGGTCGCAAATCAACATGAAGAAGAAGCAGAAGTACTTCAAGGAGCTGCACACCGAGCTCAAGCCGGGTCAGGAGGTTCTTTTCGCCGGCGGTATCTACGGAACCGTCAAGGGCATCGAAGGCGAAAAGGTCCAGATCAAAGTCCGATCCGGTGCCGTCGTAGATGTTTCGCGTTACGCGATTCAGGAGATCAAGTAACTGTCGTCAGCAAATAACGAAAGGAAGCTGATCAACATGGCAGAACCCAACATTCTTCTTACCCGCATCGATAACCGACTGGTCCATGGTCAGGTCGCTACCCAGTGGAACTCCACCCTGGGCTCCAACCTCATCCTCGTCGCCAACGACGATGTGTCGACCAACACCATGCGCCAGAACCTCATGAAGATGGCCGCTCCCGCCGGCGTCGCTACGCGTTTCTTCTCTCTGCAGAAGACCATCGACGTCATTGGCAAGGCGAGCCCGCGCCAGAAGATCTTCATCGTGGCCGAAACACCGGAAGACGTGCTTACGCTCGTCAAGGGCGGTGTGCCTATAAAGAAGGTAAACATCGGCAACATGCACATGTCGGAAGGAAAGCGCCAAGTCGCCACCTCCGTCGCAGTTAACGACGAGGATGTCGCTGCGTTTAAAGAGCTGCAGGAATTGGGGGTGGAGTTGGAGATCAGGCGCGTTCCGAGCACGCCTGTTGAGGACACGAGCAAGCTCTTCTCGTAATCCTCGTGATCCACGTTGTCAGGATTGAAACCCTGACGTTCTGTACGTGATATCCAAAGTGCGTACATACATTTTGAAAGGAGGAGCAAGATGGAATACTCGATCATCCAGGTCGCTCTGGTCTTCATCGTCACGTTCGTCGCGGCAATCGACCAGTTCAACTTCCTCGAGTCTCTCTATCAGCCCATCGTCACCGGCGCCGTCATCGGTCTTATCCTTGGCGACCTCAACACCGGTCTTCTCGTGGGTGGTACCTATCAGCTCATGACGATCGGCAACATGCCGATCGGAGGCGCTCAGCCGCCTAACGCCGTCATCGGCGGCATCATGGCAGCCATTCTCGCTATCGCTACGGGCCTCGAGCCCAACGCGGCAGTCGGCCTTGCCATTCCGTTCGCTCTGCTTGGTCAGCTCGGCGTTACCCTGGTCTTCACGCTTATGTCGCCGCTCATGTCCTCCGCGGACAACATGGCTCATAACGCTGACACCAAGGGCATCGAGCGTCTGAACTACTTCGCCATGGCTCTGCTCGGCCTGATCTTCGCTGTCGTCGTCACCCTGTTCTTCATCGCTGGCGCTACCATCGGTCAGACCATCGCTTCCGCCATCCCGACTTGGCTGCAGACCGGTCTGTCCGCTGCAGGCGGCATGATGCGCTTCGTCGGCTTCGCCGTCCTGCTCAAGGTTATGATGAACCGCGATATGTGGGGCTTCTTCCTCATGGGCTTTGGCCTCGCGCTCATCACCGTTGCCAACGATTCTCTGGCAACCCCTGCCCTGCTCATCCTCGCTCTCATCGGCTTCGGCATCGCTTTCTGGGACTTCCAGCAGCAGACCGAGCTGAAGGGTGCAGCTGTTTCTGACGGAGGTGACTTCGAAGATGGCATCTAATGAGTATGTGATCCCGGAGCACTACGAGGATCTCACTCCTGCTCCGCAGCTCGACCAGAAGACCCTCAACAAGATGGCTTGGCGCTCCTGCTTCCTGCAGGCATCGTTCAACTACGAGCGCATGCAGGCCGCTGGCTGGCTTTACTCCATCATCCCCGGTCTGGAGAAGATCCACACCAACAAGAACGACCTCGCGGCTTCCATGAGCCACAACCTGGAGTTCTTCAACACCCACCCGTTCCTCGTCACCTTTGTTATGGGTATCGTGCTTTCGCTCGAGCAGAACAAGGTTGACATCCCCACGATCCGCGCCGTCCGCGTCGCCGCAATGGGCCCGCTCGGTGGTATCGGTGACGCCCTGTTCTGGCTGACGCTCGTGCCTATCACGGCCGGCATCACCTCCAACATGGCCATCAACGGCAACGCCGCTGCGCCGATCATCTTCCTGGTGATCTTCAACGTCGTCCAGTTCGCTCTGCGCTTCTGGCTCATGAACTGGTCCTACAAGCTTGGCACCAGCGCTATTGACGCTCTGACTGCCAACATGCAGGCCTTCACGCGTGCCGCTTCCATCATGGGCGTCTTCGTCGTCGGTTGCCTGGTCGTCACCATGGGTGGCACCCAGATCAACCTCCAGATCCCCAACGGCACCACCCGTGGCCTCTCCGCTACTACCGTGATCGTCTCCGAGAAGGAGGCCGAGAACTTCACCGGTATGGAGGGCATCGATACCGAGACCGCTGAGGCCGGTACCATCGCCATGACCGATGAGGACGGCAACGCCCTCACCGCTTCCGATGCCGACGGCAACGCTGTCGAGTGCGGCGTCACCGATCTGGGCAACGGCATGCAGTCCGTTACCTACGGCACCGTCACCGAGGATCCGGTCAACTTCTCCGTTGCCGACACCCTCAACACCATCGTCCCGAAGCTCGTCCCGCTTATGCTTACGCTGCTGCTTTACTACATGTTCGCTAAGCACAGCTGGACCCCGACCAAGGGCATTCTGCTGCTCTTCGTCCTGGGCATCCTGGGCGCTGGCCCGCTTGGTCTCTGGCCGAGCATCTGGTAAGGCTCTAGCTTGAGGGGTGTGTCCCTACGCGGCTCACACCCCGACCCCTTAAGCCATGTGTATGTTAAAAGCCGCGTGCTCGAAAGAGCGCGCGGCTTTTGTTTTCTTGATGATTCGGGTGTGGCAGACAGATAATGCTAAACACCCTAGGTAGTTAGCCGAGTTTGAGAAAATGGGAGGATAGGATGGCGATCGGAGCGCGTAAGCAACCGCTGTACGATCAGCTGGTCGATATTCTGACCGAAAAGATTGACCATGAATATCGCGCCGGTGACATGATTCCTTCCGAGCGCGAACTTTCGGAACGCTATGGCCTCTCGCGCACTACGGTACGCCTGGCTCTGCAGGAACTGGAGCGTTTGGGACTGGTGGTTCGGCAGCACGGTCGCGGTACCTTTGTGACCGACCGTTCGGCAAAGGCAACCAATCTTATGCAGTCCTACAGTTTTACCGAGCAGATGCGCGCGATGGGTCGCGACCCCGAGACCACGATTCTCGAGTTTTGCGAGATGGAGGCCGATAAGAATCTGGCCGAGCATATGGGATTACGTATCGGTGATCGCATTTTTAAGCTCAAGCGCCTTCGTTCTGCCGACAACATGCCCATGATGGTCGAACGTAGCTATCTACCGGTTCGTCAATTTCTGTCCCTAAAGCGACCGCTGCTGGAGCGTAAGCCGCTTTACGATGTGATTGAGCAGGACTTTCAGCAAAAGATACGCGTGGCCGAAGAGGAGTTTTATGCGAGCATAGCCCGTCCCACCGATGCCCATCTTTTGGGAATTGTCGAGGGTTCGCCTGTGCTCGATTTGGTCAGGACTACGTATAACGAGTCAAACGAGGTTGTGGAGTATACGCTCTCGGTTGCTCGTGCCGATCAGTTTAAATACAAGGTTTACCACCAGCGTGGCGACTAGTGTTCACATCGTTTCCATGTGATGATTCTTTGCATTTAACTGGTTACTACCAGATAACCAACTGAAGTGTATAATTGCACGTCAGAGGATTACTTCTAGAGAGAGGTATTAGAAATGTTCGAGAAGAGTGTCGAGGAGCTCACCGAGCTCGGCGCCCAGATCACCACGGCCGAGATTGCTCAGCAGCCCGAGCTCTGGCGTGATACGCTCAACATCTATCGCGAGAACAAGGAGGCCATCGAGGCCTTTCTGGCCGAGGCTCGCGCTATGGGCGAGGGCCGTCTGTCCGTTGTCTTTACCGGTGCCGGTACGTCCGACTATGTTGGCGATACCTGCGCCCCGTACCTGCGTCACGCTGGCAACACTGATCTCTACGACTTTAAGCCCATCGCCACGACCGACATCGTGAGCGCCCCGCGCGACTTCCTGCGCGCCGAGGATCCCACGCTCGTGGTTTCCTTTGCCCGTTCTGGCAACAGCCCCGAGAGCCTTGCCGCCGTTGCCGTTGCCAAGGAGCTCGTCCACAACGTCAAGTTCCTCAACATCACCTGCGCTCCCGAGGGCAAGCTCGCCGTCGAGTCCGCTGATGATCCCAATGCGCTGACGCTGCTCATCCCGCGCGCCAACGACAAGGGCTTCGCCATGACCGGTTCTTACACCTGCATGACCCTGCTCTCTACCCTCATCTTTGACGAGGCTTCCGACGAGCAGAAGGCCGAGTGGGTCGAGACCATCGCCAAGATGGGCGAGGAGGTCATCGATCGTGAGCCCGAGGTCGCCGATTACCTGGCTGGCGACTTCAACCGCGTGACCTACTTGGGTTCCGGCTCCTTCGGTGGCCTTGCCCAGGAGAGCCAGCTCAAGATCCTCGAGCTCGCTCACGGTCTGGTCGCTACTTCCTACGACACCTCCATGGGTTATCGTCACGGACCCAAGTCCTTCGTCGACGACAAGACCCTCGTGTTCGTGTTCGTCAACAACGATGCCTACACCCGTCAGTACGATATCGACATCCTCAACGAGATCGGTGGCGACGAGATCGCTCAGCACACCGTTGCCGTTCAGCAGGATGGTGCTACCGTCTACGAGGGCGAGTCCTTCACCTTTAAGGGCTATGAGGCACTCCCCGAGGGCTACCTTGCCCTGCCGTTCGTGATGTTTGCCCAGGCCATCAGCCTGCTCAACTCCGTGCGCGTGGGCAACACGCCCGATACGCCGAGCCCCACTGGCACGGTCAACCGCGTGGTTAAGGGCGTGACGATTCACCCCTTCACCGCTTAATCGCGTCCCCCCTGTAAGGGCGCCCGTCCGCTCATAACGGCGGGCGGGCGCTTTCCGTTTTTACTAGGACCGGGTATAAGCATCACCACAGTCAACTGCTTTAGAAGCAAGGAGTGCATATGAGCACGTACGCAATTAAGGCTGACAAGTTCTTCTTGCCGGCAGGTCCGCAGCTGGGCGGCTATCTTATGGTCGAGGATGGCGTCTTTGGCGCCTGGCAGGCCGACAAGCCCTCTTGCGAGATTAAGGACTACACGGGATCGTGGATCGCACCGGGTATGGTCGATACCCACATCCATGGCTTCTACAACCACTCAACTACTGACAACGATCCCGAGGGTATCGATATCAGCTCGACCGAGCTCGCCCGTCGCGGTACCACCAGCTGGCTGCCCACGACGTTCACCGATGGCGTCGAGCAGATCAAGGACGCCTGTGCCGCTATTGCCCAGGCTGACGAGGGCCGCGGCCCCGACTTCTGCGGTGCTCGCATTCAGGGCATCTACCTGGAGGGCCCCTTCTTTACCATGAAGCACGTGGGCGCACAGAACCCCGCTTACCTGATCGACCCCTCCGAGGAGGTCTTCGACCAGTGGCAGGAGGCTGCCGGCGGACGTATCGTTAAGAGCGCCATGGCCGCCGAGCGCGATGGTGCTGCTGCCTATGCTGCCGCCCTGAACGCTAAGGGTGTCGTGACCAGCATCGGTCACTCTGATGCCACGTATGACGAGTGCGTCGCCGCCATCAATGCCGGTGCTAGCTGCTTTACGCACACCTATAACGGCCAGCGCGGTCTGCATCACCGCGAGCCCGGTGTTGTGGGCGCTGCTATGACCACCCCCGAGACCTACGCCGAGATTATCTGCGACGGCAAGCATGTGAACCCCGCCGCTATCAAGGCGCTGCTGCAGGCTAAGGGCTGGCAGCATACGGTGCTCATCACCGACTGCTTGGGCTGCGGCGGCATGCCCGAGGGCAGCTACACCAGTGGCGGTATGGACGTTATCATGAAGGACAACCTGTGCTGGCTCGCCGACGGCAAGAGCATTGCCGGCTCGGTGCTCACGCTTGCCCAGGGCGTCAAGAACATTGTCGACTGGGGCATTGCCAGCGCCGATATCGCCATTCGCATGGCAACCGAGGTGCCGGCTCGCTCCGCGCACATCGAGGATAAGTGCGGCAGCATTATGCCGGGTCGCGATGCCGACTTTGTCGTATTCGACCACGAGCTCACCCTCGTCGAGACGTATGTTGGCGGCCAGAGCGTCAGCAACGCCTTTACCGAGTAACGATAGAAAAAGACGGCGGGCCCGAATCTGCTCGGACCCGCCGTATGGGTTAAACGCTCAAAAGCACCTTCACAGTTACAGCTTGTTAGCGATCTTCTTTGCTGTGCGCTTGACGCCGGCCACCAGGCCTCCTGCAGGATGCTCCTTCTCGTATGCTAGGCGCTTCTCGCGCTTGGCGTACTCTTCGACGATGATATCGCCGTACTCGTCTTCGATCTTGTCGAAGAAATCGACGGCGCCCTTAATTTCCTCGGCGGTTGGGTGTCCCTTTTGGACGCCGCCGGTAAGTTTGAACGGTCCCCACGTGTCAAAACCGGGACAGCCGTAGACGCCCATAAATATGGCCTGTCTCATGCGGCAGATGCCATCGATATCCTTGCCGTACCACTTGTTTTTGCCACCGTAGGTCATAAGGCCAAACACCTTGTCCTGCGGCTGCAGCACGTTGGTGAGCACGCGTGCCATGTCCTTGTCGATCTCGGAGTAATAAATGCCCGTGGCGGCACCGATTAGATGATATTCGTGCAGGTCGGGATACTCGTTTTTTCCGAGCGTTTTTACATCGAGGGTATCGATCTCGGGGTGCGCCTCAACGATGGCGTCCACGAGCTTTTTCGTATTGCCGTGGTGACGCGAGGCGTAGAGGATGATGGTTCGCATAAGAAGGCCTTTCAGCTGTAATGACGTCAATGTCTGTATGGTACCCCGTTGCATGGCTGGGATACCGGACGCATCGATGAACATGCGGGTTTGTCCTTTGGTTAGGGCCGAGACGGGTACTTGCGAGCAAAAAAGCAGTTGTTCGAAAGGATGGGCAATGGAATACGCTCTCTCCAACGATTCGATCTCTATCAAGGTTTCCACAGCCGGCGGCTCGTTTACCTCGATTGAGGCCGACGGTCGCGAGTATTTGTGGCAGGGCGATCCTGCCGTGTGGTCCGGCCAGGCGCCGATTTGCTTCCCGATTTGCGGAGGTCTGCGCGACGGCAGCGCCATGACGTTCGCCGGGCATCATGTGAAGCTCGCCCGTCACGGGTTTGCGCGCAAGCAGGAGTGGAAACTGCTGAGCCAAAGCACGAACGAGCTGGCTGTGTGTCTGGCATCCGAGGATAACGCTGCATTGCTGAGAGATTATCCGTATCCGTTCAAGCTCGTCGCCCGCTATACGCTTGAGGACGCTGCCGTGCGTGTTTCCTATGAGGTCACCAATGAGGGCACCGAGGACATGCCGTTCTTTATCGGTGGACATCCTGGCTTTAGGTGCCCACTCGACGAGGGTGAGGCCTATACGGACTACGAGCTGCGCTTTGAGAAGGACGAGGCTGCGGAACTCTGCGCCGCCGTTCCCTCGACTGGATTGATCGATGTGGACAGGCGTTCCAAGAATCCCATGGTGGGAAAAACGCTGCCTCTGTCGCATGAGCTCTTCGATTTTGCGGAGACCATCTTTGACGTGCTCGAGAGCCGTCAGGTCACGCTTTCCAAGAAGGGCGAGGACAAGGGTGTTCGCCTGAGCTTTGAGGGCTTCCCGTATCTTATTGTGTGGAGTAAGCCCGAGGGTGATTTTGTGGCAGTTGAGCCCTGGGGTGGCCTTTCGACCTGTTCCGATGAGGATGACGTGCTTGAGCATAAGCGCGGCTGCCTGATCGCCAAGCCCAAAGAAACCATCGTGCGCTCGTTCACGATCGAGATTCTGTAATTCCGTTTTGTCGACTCGTATCGCGAGGCACAAGGAGCCTGCGAGATAAGGAGCTAAAAATGATCCTCACCGTTACGATGAACCCGTCTGTCGATACGCGCTATCAGCTCGATGAGCTCGTTATCGACGACGTCAACCGTGTGACGCCCGAAAAGACCGCCGGCGGCAAGGGTCTCAACGTGGCCCGTGTACTGGGTCAGCTGGGCGACGACGTTGTGGCAACCGGTTTGCTCGGCGGCCACATGGGCGCCTACATGGCCGAGCTCATGGATGCCAACGGCATTAAGAATGATTTTGTACCCATCAAGGGCGAGACTCGCATTTGCCTCAACATCCTCCACGCCGGCAACCAGACCGAGCTACTCGAGAGCGGCCCGACGATTGCCCCCGAGGAGCTTGATGCCTTTACCGCCAAGTTCGCCGAGCTTGCGAGCAAGGCCGCTGTCGTTACCATCTCGGGTTCGCTGCCCCGTGGTGTCGAGGCGGACTACTACGCCAAGATCACGGGCATTGCCGAGAACGCCGGCGCCAAGGTGCTGCTCGATACCTCGGGTGCTTCGCTTGAGGCTGCGCTCAAGTCCGAGGTCAAGCCTGAGCTGGTTAAGCCTAACCTGACCGAAATTAACGGCCTTCTGGGCACGAGCTTTACCACCGACGATGTGGACGAGCTTCGCGCCGCGCTCGCCTCTGATGCCCGCTTCTCCGATATCCCCTGGGTCGTCGTGTCCATGGGCGCTGCCGGCTCCGTTGGCTTCCACAATGGCCGTGCGTTCCGCGCAAAGACGCCCGATATCCCTGCCGTTAACGCCACGGGCTCTGGTGACTCCACTATCGCTGGCTTCGCGCATGCCATTGCTGCTGGCGCGGACGACGAGACGGTGCTGCGTACCGCCAACACCTGCGGCAAGCTCAATGCCATGGATCCTATGACTGGCCACTTGGTCATGGATCGTTGGGACGAGGTCTACAACGGCGTTGTCGTGACCGAGCTGTAGGAGCTTGTGCTGCGGCCCCGGCATCGCTTGCTAGCTCATGTCGACGACAAGTGCAGTAGCATTATGCCGGGGCACGACTCCGACTTTGTCGTGTTCAGTCCCGACCTTACCCTGGTCGAGACGTATGTGGGCGGCAACAGCTTTGGTAATGCGTTTGCCGAGTAGCCGCCAAGGAAACGATCCGAGAGGGGATTTAGATGATTTACGGTGCATTGGGCGATATCGAGGAGTATCGCGGAATGCTCAAGGGCCTCGACGTGCTGATCGACTGGCTCGAGGAGAACGACCCGGCGCAGCTCGAGGTCGGCAGCCATCCGATTCTGGGCGACAAGGTCTATGCGAACGTCATGGCTCCCACGACGCGTCCCGAGGCCGAGGCTCACTATGAGACGCATCAGCGCTATCACGACCTGCAGATCGACGTCGAGGGTCGCGAGGCCTTTAAGGTCGCCACGGGCAGCCTGACGCTGGTTCAGGAGTTTGACGAGAAGGACGACTACGATCTGGTCGATTCCGACGCTTCGATCGCCGGCGATCTTGCCGACGACAAGTTTGCGCTGTTCGTTGCCGGCGAGCCTCACATGCCCACGCTTGAGTTCCCGGGCGATGGCGCACAGCCGGTCAAGAAGATTTGCTTTAAGCTGCTTGCAGATGCTTACTGGGAGGAGTAGCGAGCTACTCGGCTGAGTTGTTCGTATGCTGGCGTGATTCCATTGAGGGGCGCGCTTGAGCCCCGTTAATCGCGGTTCCCTTGGGGATTGCGGTTGGCGGGGCTTTTGTTGTTTGAGCTGGACTCTTTGGGGCGGCTAAATTAGGCTGAACGACGTAGTTATTGAGACACGATTGATGCTAAATGGATTGAAGAATAATTAATTTTGAATGTGACTGCAAAAAACGTTTCGGATGACCCTCAGTTTGTCTTGTTTTCTGGAAATGAAATAGCGGCTTTCCAAGATGGAAAGGGGCTTAAGTCGGGTATGTTGGCGGAAGGCCTTGACCTTCCTGAATCGCGCCAAATAAAACCTGGTGCTGAGTTAGAGGGCTGGCTCGGTTATGAGCTGATTGACGAAACTACTCCGGTTGAATGTGAAGTCGGACACCAAGCCACATCCGCTGACCATGAGACTGCTTTCTATGGCCTGGCTAATCCACAGACAATCGATCCGAGTACTCTTTAATCCCTATTCATGCGTATAAAAGCCGCTGTAATTCTTCTGGGGAACATATTTGAGTCCCGTTGATTGTGGTCTACTTGGGGACCGCAGTTGGCGGGGCTTTTGTTGTTGGAGGGAGCTGTTTGCCGTCGGGGTTGCTGCAGTTTCTTGGTGCAATGCACTCAATCGGCAACAAAAAAGCCGCCCGAAGGCGGCTATCTTGTGCAATGGAGCCAGCGACCGGGCTCGAACCGGTGACCCCCGCTTTACGAGAGCGGTGCTCTACCAACTGAGCTACGCTGGCGGCCATGTGGTGACGCAACTGAGGCGTCAACGGCTGTCTATGATACGGGACATCGCACATCCGCGCAAGTGTTCTGACGGCTTTTCTCACTTTAAATGCACTAATATTGGAGACGTGATGTCTTGCTCTTACGGGTCTCAAGCAGAATGGGGCAGTGATGATTCAACCCAAGATTCTTCTCACGCGCATCGATGATCGGTTTATTTACGGGCAAGACGTTGAGCTGTGGAATGAGGCGGTTGGTTCCAACCTCGTCCTGATCGTTAACGACGAGATTGCGGCGGATTCGCGCAAGTGGGCGCCTATGAGGGTCGCGGTGCCCGAGGGCGTGTGGACACGGTTTTTCTCGGTGCAAAGGGCCATCGACATCATTCATACCGCAACGCCGCGCCAATTGATTCTGATCATGGTGGCCTCACCCGCCGATGCACTCGCGCTGGTTAAGGGTGGCGTGCCGATCACCAAGATCAGCATTGGCCATATGCAGGCAGGGGAGGGCAAGCACCCCATAACGCCCGCAGTCGCCGTAGACGGCGAAGATGTCGCCGCCTTCAAAGAGCTGCAAAAGCTCGGCATAGAACTAGAAATCCGCTATCTCCCCAGCTCCAATCCCGACCCCATCGGCAATCTGTTCAACTGATCCCTTGGGGACGGAGAAAAACGAATCATTTTGCCCTTGCGAGGGACGCGTGCGATGCTGCCTGTCAAAAACAATGCCCATTTACTACGTTTGATCGGCTATCGCCGAGCATGTCGAATTTGAGAAAAACAAAACCGCAGGTAGGCGGCTCGCGAATTTAGCAAAAACCGGTGCATGGTCGAGCATCCCGGGCTAAACGTAGTAAATGGGCATAGTTTTGATATGTCGCTCATACAGTCACAGCGAAATTGAGCCCAAAAGATGAAAAAAACGCCCGTCGGCGGTGGTGCCGGCGGGCGTTGCTGTGCAATATGTCGCGTTGTGGGCCTAGTGCCTCATAAAGTGGTATTCGATCACATTGCTGTATGGGTGACCCGGGCCCACAATGCCCTGCGGGAACAGCGGCTGGTGCGGCGTGTCGGGGTACATCTCTGCCTCGAGGGCAAAGCCGGCGCCCCAGCTATAGTTGGCATCGTCCTTGGCGTGCTCGTCGCCCAGCCAATTGCCAGTGTAGAGCTGCACGCCCGGGGCGGTGGTGTAGTAGTCCAGCTCGCGGCCGGTCCACATCTCCTCGACATGCAGGGCGCGGCGCAGGTTGCGACCGTATTGATAGTCATCGATGCACAGGCAGTGGTCGTAGCCGCGTGCCTGCTTAATCTGCGGATCGTCGGCCTCCATGCCAGGCGCGATGGGGCGCAGCTCACGGAAGTCAAACGGCGTGCCCTCGACCGGAGCAATCTCGCCGGTGGGGATGTTCTGCTCGTTGATGGGCAGGTAGTGGGCAGCGTTAGCAACAAAGAAGTGCTCACAGTCCATTCCGGCGTTATGGCCGGCAAGGTTAAAGTACGTGTGGTTGGTCATGGCCACGTAGGTGGCGCGGTCGCTCTCGCAGCCGTATTCGATACGGAAGCAGCCGGTGCGCGTCACGGTAAACACGGCCGTAAAGGTGCGGTTGCCGGGAAGACCCAGCTCACCGTCCTCAAGCGAGGTGGTCATGCGCACGGCATTGTGGACCTCGTCGAGCTCAACGTCCCACACGCGCTTGTGCAGGCCATGCTCAAGGTCGCTGTGCAGGTTGTTGACGCCCTCGTTGGCCGGCATATGCCAGTCCGTGCCGGCGATGGTGATCGTGGCACCCGCAGTGCGGTTGGCCACGGGGCCGATGGTCGCGCCAAAGCAGGCGGGGTTGTCAAAGTAATCCTCGAGCTTATCGAAGCCCAGCACCACATCGCGCACGTTGCCGGGGATGTCGGGCACGTCGATGCCCAGCACGGTGGCGCCAAAGTCCATAATGCGAACGCAGATCTCGGGCCCGTTGAGGGTGTAACGATGAACGGGGGTACCGCACGGCGCGGTGCCGAAAAGCTCGGAAGTGATCATTTGGTTCCTAACATCGAGGTATTTCCGACAAACTGTAGCGCGAACAGGCGAGATTATCACTACACCCCACTAAAGCAGGGGGTATTTTTCTCAAAAAAGTGATGATTGAGCTGTACGGGCGTTCATTTTTGACACGCACGGGTCTGATACAATTTGTTCGTTACTGTTTGAATGATATGCACGCATAGAACGGCGAGGATTCATCGTGATTAAGGCAGAGCGACAGGATAGGGTTCGTCAGCTGCTCGAGGAGCAGGGCACGGTCTCGGTCAAGGAGATTTCGGATGCACTGGGTGTCTCGGATATGACGATCCGCCGCGATCTCGAGGAGCTTGCGAGCCTGGGCGAGATCGAGCGCGTGCACGGTGGAGCCCGCAGTGCGCAGGGCCGTCCACATGCTATGTTGCGCCATGAGTATTCGCACAGCGAAAAGCGCACCAAGCATGCCGAGGAAAAGTTGCAGATCGCGCGCCGCGCCGTGGAGCTCATCGAGGAGGGCTCGACCATCTTTTTGGGTACGGGCACCACGGTTGAGCAGATGGCCTCGATGCTGCCGGCATTTCGTCTGCGCATCGTGACCAATTCGCTTTCGGTGTTTAACCTGCTCGAGGCGCGCGAGGACTGCGACCTGTGCCTAGTGGGCGGCATGTACCGTCGCCGTACCGCCGCTTTTGTGGGACCAACGGCCGAGGATACCCTGCGTGCGCTGGGTATCGACGCGGCGTTTATCGGCGCCAACGGCATTCTGGATGGCGACGTGTCTACGTCTAATATGGATGAGGGTCGTATCCAGCAGCTCGCCTTTAGCAAGGCCGACTCGCGCTATCTGATCGCCGACTCCAGTAAGATCGGCAAGCGCGACTTCTACACCTTCTGCCGTCTGGACAGCCTGGACGCCGTGGTGTGCGAGCCGGGCATCGCCGCCGAGGATCGCGCCGCCATCGAGGAACTCACGCAGGTCATTTGCTAGCTAGCGCTGCAAGCGATACATCTGCCCCCTGCCGGCGCGGGGGTACCGCTTTACAATGACGCGTAAATAACTTTGGGCAACAAGGATGAGGCTATTCTGGGATATGACTAGACTCCGTATTTCGTCTTTATGTCCCTTGAGAATGAATCGTAGTCTTCATAGAGCCCCTCTCTGCTTTCATCCTCGGCGTGGTTTACACGTTCAAGGAGCTTATCCTTTGGAGCCTCTTTTGTTATTGCGGCCTCGCTATCGGGTAATGTGGATTGCAAGAATAGTTCTAGAGCATGGACGTCTTTGAGTATGTAGCCCGTCGAACGACCCGCTCCTGTTTTTTCGATTGCGCTGCAACTAACAAGCTGACCGAGGGTTCGTTTAACGGTAACCTCGCTGATATCGGGGCAGTTGGATCGGATGTCGGATTTCTTAATGACACCGGGTCTCTGTTGAAATAGAACGGCGATGCGCGCTTGCTTCGACATGGGACGAGTGCTTGATTCAATTAAGGTACGCTGCTCGAGCTGTCGGTAGGCGGCCAGGGTTGTTCCGAGCATGAAACGGATAAAGGGTGCTTCGGTGTTTTGATTTTCATTCCATCCAGCGGAGCTTGCAGCGAGGGCGTTGTAGTAGAGCGCCTTGTTGTCTTCAATAAGTCGTTCGATGCTGATGTAACGCGCAACGTCGTATCCAGTCTTTTCGAGTAGCAGCGTTGTAAGGAGCCGGCTCATCCTGCCATTGCCATCGTTGAAGGGATGAATGCTGACAAAATCGAAGATGAAGCGGAATGATATAAGGAGGGGGTCGCAAACTTGACGAGATAAGGCGTCGTTGAGGGACCGACAGGCTTCTTCGATAAGTCCGGGGGTTGCTAGGGCCGAAGGCGGCCTAAAGCGCACAAATCGATTGCCTTGATCGTCGATGGAGATGATTTCGTTATCGCTATCTTTCCAATGGCCCCCATACGAGATTGCTGTGTGTACCATGAGGTCACGATGCAACTGCAGAATGACCGATGGCGTTACGGGAATGGAATCGTGTTGCTCGTGAATAAGCGACAGCACATCTCGGTATCCAGCGATTTCTTCCTCTGCGCGGGAGCTTGGCTTGGCGGAATACGCCATGATCGCTTTGAGTCTTTTTTGGGTGGTAACAATTCCTTCAAGTCCGTTGGAGGATTGGGTGCTTTGGATCTTAGCTTCCTCCATAAGGGACGATAGAAGTTCGGGTTTGACTTGACTCAGAGCAAGCTGTCGGCCTTTATGCTCGCGTATCGAGAGGAGGAGGTTGGTGATTGGAGTTGCTTCGAGTTCCGCTGGGACTGTGGTGTAATCGAACTGGCGCATGCGGCTCCTTTCGGTATCACGAACACACTTTCGATATCATAATATCATTAAATGATACCGAAAGTATGTTCGTGATACCGAAAACTAGAAACCATGCTTCATAACTGCTTGGAAAGTTTGGATTTGACTATCTTATTGTCTTGATCTGTAACATCTAGACGGTCAAAAGTGGTCTACATGTTACAGATCGAGATTGTTCGGCCCGGGCCACCCGTTCGTCTAAATCTGTAACAGCTAGGGCCGAAATACTCGACTAGATGTTACAGATCGAGACGAATGATCCGCTCGGGCCCACCAAAACAAAAAAGCCGCATGCGAACCCATGGAGGGATTCGTATGCGGCCGACAGGGGGTATGCGGCAAAAGTTAGGCCATGAGCAGGCCGGTCTCCGCGACGTTCTTGTACCAGTACGCGCTCGCCTTGGGATAGCGCTTCTGGGTCTCAAAGTCGACGTAGAACAGGCCATAGCGCTTGTTATAGCCGTTGGTCCAGGAGAACTGGTCCTGCAGCGACCACACAAAGTAGCCGTCGACGTTCACGCCGCCGTCAATCGCCTTGAGGATCCATGCGAGATGCTGACGCATGTAGTCGATGCGAGGGGCGTCGTCGATAAAGCCGTCCTCGAAGTCGTCCTTATAGCCCATGCCGTTCTCGGTGATGTAGATTTTCTTGTAGTTGGGGTAATCGTTCTTAATACGCAGCAGCAGGTCGTAGAGGCCCTCGGGATAGATGATCCAGTCCCAATCGGTGGTGGGTACGCCTTCGCGCACGCATGACTCGCCCACGCCCTTGAGGAACCAGCGCGAGGAGCCCTTGTCACCGGTGCCATTGTGGTTGATGTCATTTTCGCCCTCGGCGGCACGCAGGAACTGGCACTTGTAGGTGTTGACGCCCAGGCAATCGTTGTAGGGGAGCGCGGCGGTCAGCGCGGCGATGTCCTCGTCGCGGACGTCGAGCTCGCCGCCGGCGATATGGGACAGCTTGGTCGCAGCCTCCATCGTGTCGGCGGCATAGTGGCCGCGGAAGGTGGCGTCGAGTACCCAGCGGTTGTTGATGACGTCGGCCATGCGAGCTGCCTCGCAGTCGGCGGCGTTGTTGGGGTCGAGGGGATACTTGGGCTCCAGGTTCTGGACAATGCCGATCTCGCCCTCAAAGCCACCCTCATGGAAGGCGACGACGGCCTTGGCGTGGGCCACCATCATGTTGTGCATGAGCTGGAAGGCCTTGTCCAGGCGATACTTCTCGCCGTGCGGCCAGTTGCCGACGATAAAGCTGCCCTCGGCGGTCGCGGGAATCTCGTTAAAGGTAAACCAGTGCTTGACCTCGGTGAACTCGGCAAAGCAGAACTTGGCGTACTCGACAAAGGCATCGATGGTCGTGCGCGTCAGGAAGCCCTCGCCGCCGTCCTGGTAGAAGGCCTCGGGCGTATCAAAGTGATCGAGCGTGACATAGGGGATAACGCCGGCTTTATTGCAGGTGGCAAAGAGCTCGTGATAGAAGGCAACACCCTCGGGGTTAATCTCACCAGTGCCGCTGGGGAAGATACGGCTCCAAGCGATGGAGACACGAATGCCGTTGATGCCGAAGCGCTGGCACAGGTCGATATCGACCGGGTACTTGTTGTAGAAATCGCTTGCGGGGTCGGGGGAGAAACGGCCCTGAGCAGCCAGGAAATCGTCCCAGGGCACTTTGCCCTTGCCGTGTGTACGGGTCTCGCCCTCAACCTGGTAAGCAGCGGTGGCGCCGCCAAACACAAAGCCGTCGGGGAACTGCATGGGGTTGGTCATGAGTCATCCTTTCTGTGGGATACGAATAGGGAGAGGTGCCCGAACCGGGAATCCGGGCACCAACAGAGGGAGGAACTAGTCGAGGTTCTCGCGGAGCCACTTGATGGCGCCAGCGGGGTCGCGAGTAAGGTCGATATATTCCTTACCGCGGGGAGCGAGCAGCTTAATGCCCAGGCGATCGGTGTCGGCCTTCATGTCGTTGTAGTAGCTACGAACCTGCGGGGCGAGCACGATGACGTCGTACTGATCCATGATGGCAGTGTGCTGACCATAGGCGCCTGCGGAGGAAGCGATGTTCTCTCCGGTCTGCGCAGCACCTTCCTTGATGGCGTTGGCAAGCATGGCAGAGGTGCCGGCGCCGGCGCACAGGACGAGGACCTTCAGACCGTCGACATCCTTCTTAGCGGATGCGTCGGAGGCGGGCTCGGGCTGATCGGCGACAGGCTTGCTGTCGGCGGCAGCGGCGGTCGGCTCGACGGCAGCGGTGACAGCGGCGGTCGGCTCGACGGAAGCGGTGACAGCGGCGGTCTGCTCGACAGCGGGCGCAGGGGCGTTGGCAGCGATGGTGGCAGCACCATCGGATTCGAGACCCAGCTCGGCGGCGCGCTCGGCCTCCTGGTCGCAGAGCAGCTTATCGTATGCCTTCAAGAACGGCAGGTAGATGATAGCGTCCAGCAAGATGATGATTGCAACAAACACCAGGGCGATAAGCTGGAAGTTTGTGGTGATGAAGATGCCGATGGGGGCAGGGGTAGCCCAAGGCACCACGAAGGAGAAGCCGTTCATGCCCACATTGTCGATAAAGAACTTGGCAACACTCACGTTGACGCAGCCGGCGGCAACAAAGGGGATGAGCATGTAGGGGTTAAGGATCATCGGCGCGCCAAAGAGCAGCGGCTCGTTGACAGCAAAGGCAACAGGAACAATCGAGGCCTTACCGACGGCTTTGAGCTGCTTGGACTTCATAAAGAGAATCAGCAGAAGCGGCACGATGAACGTAGCGCCAGTGCCGCCGAACTCACCCACGAGCGACATGTTAAAGGTGAGGGAGTGGGCGGGGTGGCCACCGGCCAGCAGAACCTGCAGGTTCTCGGCCTGGTTGGCAAGACGGATGGGGTCGATGCCCGGCTGGACAATCGAAGGGCCGTGGACGCCGATGAACCAGAAGAACGCGGTGGCTGCCTGGATAAGGATGAGGCCAGGATAGGTTTCTGCCGCAGTGAAGAGCGGGGAGAGCAGCTTGATGAGCAGCTCGGAGAACGGAACGCCCATGAGGTTGCGCACAACCACATCGATGATGCCGCAGATAATGACAGCGCCGCCAAAGGGGATAATGTCGCGGAAGTTCTGAGCGATGGCGCCCGGGACCTCCTTGGGCAGCTTAATGGTCAGATCGCGCGAGACGCAGAATTTGTAGACCCACACGGTGATGAACGCGGCGATATAGGCCGAGAACAGACCGCGCGTACCCATGCTGGTGCAGTCGAAGACCGAAAGCTCGGAGCCGTTGAACTTGGTGGTGAACTGCGTAACGGCGAGCAAAAGCATACTGCACTGGGCGGCCACCATGGTGGAGCCGTCGTTGAGCACCTTGCCGGCGGGCATGCGACGGTTCATGGAAGCCGTAAAGTTCTTGGCAGTGGTGCCGGCAACCATGATGCCCATGACGCCCATGGTGAAGTTGTACAGCTTGTTGCACCAGTCGATGAGCGGCTGGGGCAGCGTGATGCCGACTACGCCGGGAAGGGTGGCAATGAGCAGAAAGATCGAAGAGGTGAGGACGATTGGCATGCACCCAAGGAATCCGTCCTTAATAGCCTGGAGGTAGATGTTCCTCGAGATCTTCTCAAAGAACGGCTGATGCTTTTCGAGCATCTTTACGATGGCGTCCATAGAGCTCCTTTGCTACTTGATGCGCGATGCATGTGGATGGAACTGGTCGTCGATGGATGGTCAGGACTGCCCGGAAACCTTCCTGCTCAAGGAAGGCATTGCGAAATGACAACGTTGTCATTTCGTTAATGACAACGTAAGACATTTTTGGAAGAGCAACAAGGATATACGGGTGAGCGGTCGATATTGTCCGGTAAACGGTTGATTTATCAGTCAGGCAGGTGGTGTATGCTAGAACGCAAAAAACAAGCGATAGAGAACCGAGTGGAGAAGTAGTGGCAACGATGGACAAGAAAAATGTCTCAATGAACGATGTGGCGATTGCCGCGGGTGTTTCTCTCAAGACGGTTTCGCGTGTGATTAACGAGCCCGGTAGCGTGCGCGAGTCGACGCGCGATAGGGTCCATTCCGCAATGGAGGCGCTCGGGTTTCGAACCAACTTTGCCGCGCGTTCACTCAAGTTGGGCCGTTACGGGTGCATCGGCGTGGTGATGTTCCACTTGTCGGGCGGCGCCGTGGACATGATCGACGGTATCGCCGATGCCGCCGAAGAGCGAGGCTTTGCTCTCACGATGATCAAAAAGCGGGCGGGGGAGAAGATGACCCTTGCCGAAGCGGCGCATAGGATGTCGCAGCTTCCCGTCGACGGCATGATTTTCAACCTGCGCCAGATGGTCGATGACTTTGATACCTTTGAGGCACCGAAAGACCTCAAGACGGTGATTATCACACCGATGGAGCATCCTACCTGCTCCACCGTCAGTGACGATCAAGAAGGCGGCGCGCGCATGGCGTGCGAGTACTTCTTGAATCACGGGCACAAGAACGTGTACTTCGTCTCTGGTAAGAAAGAGTCGCTGTCGAGCCAGTGTCGTATGAAAGGTTGGCGTGCGGCACTCGAGGCACGTGGCATTGAGCCGCCCGAGCCCCTGCAAGGCGATTGGAATGCGGATAGTGGCTATGCCGCGGGCCTTGTGCTTGCCGATAAACCCGATTGCACGGCGGTCCTCGCCGCTAACGACTGCATGGCAAACGGCGTGATGATGGCCCTACGTGACAAAGGGCTCAGCGTGCCCGACGACGTGTCCGTGATCGGCTTCGACGATGAGCTCTACAAGACGATTCCCAACTCGATTCTGACGTCGGTGAAGTTTCGCCACCGCGAGCTGGGCATCCGTGCGCTCAACGAGGTCGTCGCAGGTCTGGAAGCCCCGAGCTCCAGAAGCCGTACGCTCGTCTCGGGCGTGTTGGTCGAGCGCGCGAGCGTGCGGGATCTGCGGGCGTAGACGTGCTCGGCTCGTTCATCTTAATCTGTAACAGTTAGGACCCAAAAACTCGACCAGGTGTTACAGATTGAGATTTTGTCTACCCAGTCATCATCTTTGTCTTGATCTGTAACAGTTAGACGGCCAAAAGCGAGTTAGATGTTACAGATCGAGACAAACGAACGCGGCCCAGCCCGCCCAAAAACAAAAACGGCGGATACGACCAAGGATGCTGAAGCATCCACCGGGAAGGTCGCATCCGCCACACGGAAAGAGGCGCATGGACGCAGTGTCCATGCAATCGGGAATGGTAAGGTGCGCGGCTGCGTGATGGTCACGGCAGCCGATGGCGTTAACTAGTCCAGACGACGGGTCTGCGCCACGTGCTTGTACCAGTAGGCGCTCGCCTTGGGCGTGCGCTTTTGGGTCTCAAAGTCTACGTAGAAGAAGCCGTAGCGCTTGTTGTAGCCGTTGGTCCAGGAGAACTGGTCCTGCAGGCTCCACAGGAAGTAGCCGCCCACGTTGACGCCCACCTCCATGGCCTTAAGCAGCCAGCGCAGGTGCTGCTCGATGTAGTCGATGCGCGGCTGGTCGTCCACAAAGCCGTCCTTGTAGGGGTCCTTGTAGCCCATACCGTTCTCGGTGATGAAGATCTGCTTGTAGTTGGGGTAGCGCTGCTTAATGTAGACGAGCAGATCGAACAGACCCTCGGGATAGATGATCCAGTCCCAGTCGGTGGTGGGGATGCCGGGCTTGTTCACATGCTCGCCAATGCCCTTGACGCGCCAGCGACCGGTGCCCTTCTCGCCCGTACCGTTGTGGTGCAGGTCGTTCTCGCCATCGTAAGCCTTGAGGAAGCGGCACTGGTAGTTGTTAACGCCCAGGTAGTCGTTGTAGAGCGCTGCCTCGCGCATAATCTCGAGGTCCTCGTCCAGGATCTCGATGGTGCCGCCCGAGACGGCAGCCAGGCGGTTGGCGCACTCGAGGGTGTCGGGGGCATAGTCGCCGCGGAAGGTGGCGTCGAGCAGGAACTGGTTTTGCAGCACGTGCTCGTTGTTGGCGGCCTTGATGTCGGCGGGGTCGTTCTCGTTGAGCGGGTACTTAAACTCCAGCGACTGAATGACGCCGATCTTGCCCTTAAAGCCTCCGTTGTGGAAGGCCAGTACAGCCTTGGCGTGGGCGAGCATCATGTTGTGCTCGCACTGGAAGGCTTCGGCCAGATGAGCTTTGACGCCGCCGGGGAAGGTGCCCTCGATGTAGGTGTTGGAGGCGTCGGCCCAGATCTCGTTAAAGGTGAACCAGTAGGTTACCTGGTCGGCGTACTCCTTAAAGCAGAAGGTGGCAAAGTCCACAAAGGCGTCGATGGTCTCGCGGTTGAGGAAGTCGCCCTTTTCAAAGAGGGGCAGCGGCGTGTCGAAGTGATGCAGCGTGACAAACGGCTCAACGTGGTGCTTGTGGCACTCGGCAAATAGGTCGTGGTAGAACTGCACGCCCTCGGGGTTCACCTTGCCGGTGCCCTCGGGGAAGATGCGGCTCCAGGCGATGGAGAGGCGAATACCGTTGATGCCAAACTCCTCGCACAGCTCCAGGTCCACCGGATACTGGTTGTAGAAGTCGGAGGCGGGATCGGGAGAGAAGCGGCCCTGGGCCTCCAAGAAGTCGTCCCAGGCGACCTTGCCCTTACCGTGGGTGCGGGTCTCGCCCTCTACCTGGTAGGCAGCAGTGGCGCCGCCAAAGACAAAGTCCTCGGGGAACTGCGCGGGCGGGTTGGTGACGCTGGCGGGGTTAACGGACATGATGATCCAATCGTTTAAATCGAAGGGCCAGCCTGTCTTGGATAGCTGGCTGGCCCTAAGCGTTGCTTACTTCGACAGCTGCTCGCTCACAAAGGCGAGAGACTTGTCGCCGTTCTGGGAGAGCTCGATGTACTGCTTACCACGGCAGGCGACGCACTTGTTGCCCACGCGCTCGCAGTCCTTCTGCAGGTCGGCCAGGTAGCTGGCAGCCTGCGGAGCCAGGACGACCAGGTCAAAGTCGGGAAGCATGTCCACGTGGTTGCCATAGGCATCGGCAGCGGTCTCAAGATCGATGCCGCGCTCCTTGGCGGCCTTGGCCAGCGCGTTGGCGAGCAGGCCCGAGGTGCCGCCGCCCTGGCAGAGCACGAGCACGCGCTTGCCGTTGAGGTCGCTGGCGGCCGTAGCCTCGGTGGTGGCAGCAGCGGGGGCGGCGTCGGTCTTTACGACCTCGGCAGCGGCGCCGGCGGCAACGCTCTTGGCGTCGGCCTTACCCTGGAAGGCGTCGTTGAGCTTGGCGGCCTTCTCGGCGTTCTTGGCGGCGAGCTCCTCCCGGGAGATTTCGGCCTCCTCGGCGCACTTCTGGGCGTCATAGGCACGGAAGAAAGGGTAGTACAGGGCAAAGTCGACGACCAGGATAAGGGCGAGCATCACAAAGGCGAGCGGCTGGAAGCCCAGGCCCATGATGGTGCCAATGGGGCCGGGGACGGTCCAAGGCAGGGTGTACATAAAGCCGTTCATGCCCAAGAAGTCGATAAAGACCTTGAGGATCCAGATGTTGGCGATCGGGGCAAAGACAAACGGGACAAAGAAGACGGGGTTGAGCACGATGGGCGCGGCGAACAGCAGCGGCTCGTTGACGGCAAAGCACACGGGGACGATGGCGGCCTTACCGACGGCGCGCATCTCCTGGGACTTGGCCAGGAAGCAGAACATAAAGACCAGGACGAGCGTGGCGCCGGTACCGCCCATGCAGACGACGAAGTACTGGGCACCCTGGGTCAGGACAGCGGAAGCGTGCTGGCCGGCCTGGAATGCAGCCAGGTTGTCGGTCATGTTGGCAACGAGGGCGGCGGCGATGGCGGGCTCGACGATTGAGGGGCCGTGGACGCCGACGAACCAGAAGAGGCTCATGGCACCGTAGATCACAGCGAGACCGATGTAGCCGTCGGCGGCGGTGAACAGGGGCTGGAACACCTGGATGACGCCCTGGGCAAAGCAGAAGCCAAAAGCAGCGCGGAAGACGATGTCAAAGACCCAAAAGACGGTGATGCAGACGGAGAAGGGGATGATGTCCTTAAAGGTCTGCGAGATGTTGGGCGGAACCTGCTCGGGCATCTTGACGGTGATGTTGCGCTTAATGAAGAACTTGTAGATGATGCCGGTCACAAACGCAGCGATAAAGGCGGTCAGCAGGCCCTTGGAACCAAGGTAGGTCGTGTTGAAGCCGCTGGCGGCGTCCGTGGCAATCGTGTCGCTCGAAAGGAGCAAGAAGCCGATGATGGCCGCGCACATGCACGAGATGAAGTTGATCTGATTGTTCTTGGGCAGGTCGCGGTTCTGAGCGTCGGCGAAGTGCTTGGCCGTGGTGGCGGCGCAGGCGATGGCCAGGATGCCCATGGAGTAGTTGTAGCACTTCCACAGGGCGTTATTGATGTCATCGGGCCAGTAGAAACCCCAGATGTTGGGGACCGAGGCTACTAGGCAGAAGATGGACGAGAAGATGATGATGGGGATGACGGAGATAAAGCCGTCGCGAATCGCCTTGAGGTACTTGTTGCGGGCGATCGCGTTGAAAAAGGGCTGGCCTTTTTCGATGGTGGCGATGAGTTGCTCCATGCAAAGCTCCTAAGAGTCGGTGGGTTAGCAACGATGGTAGCTTTTGACATCTGGTTGCCAAAATGTTGACGTTGCCATTTTGCGACACAAAAAAAGATGTGAATCGGTGGCCCCTGTGCCTGTAGACCGTCGATTCCTTGCGTGTAAACGATTGAGCTGCCCGGTGGCTCTGTGTTTGCACAATGGCAACGTTAACATTTGGGCGACAAAAGCCGTTCGGCGAAGCAGAATTGTCGGTGAACGGTAGGTTTTGGGTGGTAAGCGTATCGTTGGAGAGACGTTGGATATACTTAAATGTGTTCAAAATGACTGCGCAGGATGCCGTCAATGGCATCGTTGACATAGAAAGATCGACCTATGGCCGCTGTTAAAAAATCGGTATCCGTCAAAGATGTGGCGCGCCTCGCGGGCGTCTCGGAGCAGACGGTCTCGCGCACCGTGCACGATTCGCCCAGCGTGCGCCCCGAGACCAAGGAGCGCGTGCGTGCCGCCATGCGCGAGCTGGGGTATCGCCCCAATTTTGCCGGCCGGTCGCTGCGCCGCGGCAAGTTCAAGACGGTCGGCGTCGCCATGTTCAACATTACCGGTACCGGCAACCTCGACCGTATGGAGGGCTTTGCCGCCGCTGCCGACAAACACGGCTATGCCATCACCCTTACTAAAGTAGATGGACACCCCTATACCCTCGAGAGTGCATCGTCGCGTATGAGCGCGCTGCCAGTGGACGGCGTGGTCGTGATCATGAACCGCATGCCGGCGGACTTTGGCACCTTTGAGCCGCTGCCCGGCATGCAGACGGTGCTCGTTACCATGTTGGAGCACCCGCTGTGCTCGACGATCGATAACGACCAGTTCGATTGCTCGCGTCAGGTCGTCGAGTACTTGCTGGGGCAGGGGCACAAGACCGTGCACTTTATCTCGTGCCCCGAGCGCTCGCTTTCGGGCATGCAGCGCGAGGAGGGCTGGCGCGAGACGCTGCGCGCGCATGGTATTGAGCCGCCGCGATTCATTCGTGGCGATTGGACGGCGCAGAGCGGCTATGCTGCCGGTCAGGCTCTGGCAGACGATCCGACCTGCACGGCCATCTATGCCTCCAACGACGCCATGGCCTACGGCTGCATTCGCGGGCTCGAGTCGCGCGGAAAGCGCGTGCCCGAGGACGTGAGCGTGGTGGGTGTCGATGACAGCCTGGGCGACATCGTGCCCGATCGTCGCCTGACCACGGTGCGCTTTGATAACAAGCGTGTCGGCATGTGGGCGGTCGACAAGATCGCCGGCGCCGAGGGGGTTACGCCTGGCGTGGAACACATGCTGATCCCCGGCGTGCTCGTAGCGGGCGATACGGTACGAGAGTTGCGCTAGGGTACGGACCTGTTTGGGTTGCCGCTAATAGTGTTTGATATTGTTCGAATTGGTTTAAAAACCGTTCACGGGCGAAAATCGACCGTTCATAGCTCGAAATTACGTTTTGCATTGTTCTTTTTTGTTTGAATGCTAATGTTTCTGTCATACACAACGCAGCGCGTATGCCCGGACGCGATGCTCTCCATTGGTTCATATGTGAAAGGAACGCAATATGGCAACCAAAGAAGAAATCTCGATGGTTGGATTCGAGATTGTCGCATACGCGGGCGACGCCCAGACCGATCTGCTTGCAGCGCTCGATGCTGCTCGCGAGGGTGATTTTGAGAAGGCCGAGCAGCTGCACAAGGATGCCAGCGATGCACTCATCGGCGCTCACGACACGCAGACCAAGCTGCTGTCGCAGGAGGCCGGCGGCGGCGAGATGGAGATGACCTTCATCATGGCTCACGCCCAGGACACCCTCATGACCACCATGATTCTGGAGAAGCAGGCCCGCTTTACCATCGATGCCTACAAGCGCATCGCCGAGCTCGAGGCCAAGCTCGCCTAACGAGTCCTCACAATCAAGTCCCCTTCCAAAAGCTCTGCCGCAAACCCGTGACAGGGCTTTTTCCGTCCTCCTCCAAGTTGCGGCATCCGGCAGTTGGGGACGTTCCTTATCTGCCGGCAGTTTGGGCCACTCCTTTAGTCATTGGGGACGTTCTTAAACGACTAGTCGTTGGGGACAGTCTTGGGGTGCTCTGCCGCCCTTCCGTTCGGTTTTTCGCTGGGTGGGTATACTTCCATCCGCAATACAGGCCGGACTGAGGAGGTATCCAAATGCCGGATAACGGGTCAATACAAAAAAGAGACGCGCACGAGGTAGCTCATGGGCGTTCTGTCCAGATAACCGAGCACACGACAGTAACCGAGCTGCAGCCCAGCCTGTCCGATGTCGTGTGCGCAAACAAAAAGCTGCAGATTGGCTTTATCGTTGCGCTCGTGGTACTGGCGCTGCTGTCGGGCTTTGTAGCTCGTCCGCATTTCGCCGATACCAAAACTTGGGACTCCACCATCGAGGTTATCGATCAAAAGAAGGGCAACGTTTTGGCGCTCACGACCTCGTGCGTGGCGCTGTCTGCGGGCATTACGGCGCTGCCGGGCGATACGGGAACGCCGGTCGCCGAGCAGCTCGCCCAGCTTTCGGGCAACTTGGGCATTGTGCTTGCCGTGCTCTACCTCGAGAAATATCTGCTGACCATCTTGTGGTCGGTGGGCCTGGGCATCCTGATCCCGTTTGCTCTGGTGCTCTTTGCGGTCTCGCTTGGTATTCACGGACGCTGGAGCACGAGTGCCGTCCTGCGCCGCGTGGCGACCCGCGTGCTGGTAGTCGCCATGATCGGCATGGCGTTGGTGCCTGCAAGCGTGTGGGTATCGCAAAAGGTCGACGAAACGTATCGAGTGAGCATCGAGGCGGCCGAGCAAAAGGCGGCCGACGCTGCAGACGTGGCGGATAGCGACAGTTCCAAAGCAAGCAAGAAAAAGACCGAGTCTACAGAGCCCAAGAACGTGCTTGAGCAGCTTGCCGACGGTGCCTCGGGTCTTGTCACATCGGTGACCAGCGGCGCCAAGCAGATGACCGATGAGATTGTGCAGCAGGTGACTGATCTGATCGAAGGCGTTATCGTGATGATCGTGACCTCGTGTGTTATTCCGTTGCTGGTGCTCGCGGCGTTTCTGTGGTTGGGGCACACGCTGCTGGGGATCGATATTTCCGGTCCGGCGAACTACTTAACGGGGCGCTTTCTGAGCGCTCCGTCCAAGCATGCCAAGAAGGGCGGGCAGTCCGTGTAGCTAAAACAGCTGTATATACCGGGGCATACTGCCGAAGGGCGGGCGAGACGCGTTCTCGGCCGCCCTTTTGTTTGTTGAACACATGGTCGCTACGTCCGCGACCGGTCCAAACGGTCAGCAATCATCTGTGAACGGTATTTGTTCAAAAAAGAACAAAGATAAACAAATAGTTGTTGCAGTTAATGTTCGAATGTGTTCAAATAAACATGAACAGTGAAGAACCGCACATTCAGATGCCCGGACCTGAACGCGATTCAACACTTCCAAACAGAAACTACGCACCTGCGTATCTCTCAAGGAGGATGTCATGAGGGTTGTAATCGCTTCCGATGCCGACGGTATGTCGATGAAGGAGTCCATCAAGGAGATGCTCATCGCCGACGGTCACGAAGTCGTCGACTATTCCGAGACCCCTGCCGCGGACCTTGTCGATTCCGCGACCGCCGTTGCCAAGGACCTGCTGGAGCACAAGGATTCCCAGGGCTTCGCATTCGATAAGTACGGCGTCGGCTCCTATATGGCTGCCGTCAAGATCAAGGGCATGGTCGTCGCCAACATTTCCGACGAGCGTTCCGCTTACATGACCCGCGAGCACAACGGCTCGCGCATGGTCACCATGGGCCCGGGCGTCGTGGGCACCGAGGTCGCCAAGAAGATCGCCCGCGAGTTCCTGCGCGCCCAGTACGCCGGCGGCCGTCACCAGATCCGTGTCGACATGCTCAACAAGATGGCCTAACGAGAGCCACCGAGAACTCGAACTTCTACCTCAACTTGTGAATTCAGACGAAAGGACGTTCTGATGAAGAAGACCATCGCAATCGGTTGCGACCATATCGTTACGGACGAGAAGATCTATCTGGCCGACCGCCTGGAGCAGGCTGGCTACAAGGTGCTCGACTGCGGCACCTACAGCCACTCCCGTACGCACTATCCCATCTACGGTAAGGCCGTGGGCGAGGCGGTTGCCAGCGGCAAGGCCGACTTTGGCGTGGCCCTGTGCGGCACCGGCATCGGTATCACCAACGCTGTCAACAAGGTTCCCGGCGCCCGCTGCGCCCTGGTCCGCGACATGACCTCTGCCCTGTATGCCCGTCGTGAGCTCAACGCCAACATCGTGGGCTTTGGCGGCAAGATCACCGGCGAGTTCCTGATGGCCGATATCATGCTTGCTTTCCTGGAGGAGCCCTACGACAAGACTCCCGAGCACGATGCCCTGATTGCCAAGATCGACGCCTGCAACAAGGCCGACGCCGAGGCTCAGGCTGATCCGCACTTCTTTGACGAGTTCCTCGAGAAGTGGGACCGCGGCGAATACCATGACTAGCGGGTATCCGGCGTAATTTACTAGTCCGTTGACGGCTCGCGTTTCTGTGAGGGGCGCGGGCCGGTTTTCTATCAGCCCTATTGACTTGGCGGGCTGTCGTAAGAAAGGGAAGGCTCCTATGGAGTTTGTTCTTGATGACGGTTCTGTTCGCGTGGCACTGAGCACGGCTGGCGGATCGTTCACTTCGATTAAAGCCAACGGTCGCGAGTACCTGTGGCAGGGCGATCCTTCGGTCTGGTCGGGCCAGGCACCCATTTGCTTTCCGATTTGCGGCGGCCTTCGTGACGGCCGCGCGATGACCATGGGCGGCCGCGAAGTTAAGCTTGCCCGTCACGGCTTTGCCCGCAAGCAGGAGTGGAAGCTCGAGGAGCAGGGCGACAACATGGCTGCGCTGAGCCTAAGCTCTGCCGACCATGCCGAGTTGCTCGAGCAGTACCCGTATCCGTTCAAGATCGTTGCTCGTTACACGATCGATTCGGAAAAGGTGGCCGTGTCGTACGAGGTGACCAATGAGGGCACCGAGGACATGCCGTTCTTTGTGGGCGGTCACCCCGGCTTTAAGTGCCCGCTCGACGAGGGCGAGTCCTACGACGATTACGAGCTCCGTTTTGAGCAGCGTGAGGCCGCCGAGCTCTGTACTGCCGTTCCCTCGACGGGCCTGATTGATGTTGAGCATCGCAGCAAGAACCCCATGATCGGCCAGAACCTGCCGCTTACCCACGAACTCTTCGACTTCGCGGAGACCATCTTCGACGTGCTCGAGAGCCGCGTGGTTACGCTGACCAAGAAAACCGAGGACAAGGGCGTGCGCCTGACGTTCCCCGATATGCCGTACCTGATTGTGTGGAGCAAGCCCGAGGGCGACTTTGTGGCAATTGAACCGTGGGGTGGCCTGTCCACCTGCTCCGACGAGGACGATATTCTAGAGCACAAGCGTGGCTGCCTGGTGGCCAAGCCGGGGGAGACCGTCACCCGCGGCTTTGAGATTGAGATCCTTTAACGAGCTATCGTATGTTTGGGGTGGGTCATGCCGCCCCGGAACAGGAGTTCAATATGATTCTGACCGTTACCATGAACCCGTCGATTGATACGCGCTATCAGCTCGACAAGCTGATCATCGACGATGTTAACCGCGTGACGCCCGAAAAGACCGCTGGCGGCAAGGGCCTCAACGTGAGCCGTGTGCTGCTGCAGTTGGGCGACGATGTGCTCGCGACCGGTCTGCTTGGCGGCCACATGGGTGCCTATATGGCCGAGCTTATGGATGCCGACGGCGTCAAGAATGACTTTGTGCCCATCGCCGGTGAGACACGCATTTGCCTGAATATTCTGCACGAGGGTAATCAGACCGAGCTGCTGGAGAGCGGCCCGCAGATCGCTCCGGCCGAGCTCGAGGCCTTTACGGCCAAGTTCGCCGAGCTCGCTGCGAAGGCTGACGTCGTGACGCTTTCGGGCTCGCTGCCGCGTGGCGTCGATGCCGGCTACTATGCCAAGCTCGTCAAGATCGCCGAGGAGGCGGGCGCCAAGGTGCTGCTCGACACCTCGGGTGCATCGCTGGAGGCTGCGCTGGAGTCCGACGCCAAGCCCGAGCTTGTGAAGCCCAATCTGACCGAGATCAACGGTCTGCTGAGCACGTCCTTCACGACCGATGATGTCGATGCCCTGCGCGAGGCGCTTGCCGCCGATGGCCGTTTTGCCGGTATTCCCTGGGTTGTCGTTTCGATGGGCGCTGCCGGTTCGGTGGGCTTCCATGAGGGTCGCGCATTTCGCGCCAAGACGCCCGCGATTGCGGCTGTGAACGCGACGGGTTCCGGCGACTCGACCATTGCCGGCTTTGCGCATGCCATTGCTGCTGGTGCCGACGACGTCACCGTGCTCAAGACTGCCAATACCTGCGGCAAGCTCAACGCCATGGACCCCAAGACCGGCCACCTGGTCATGGACCGCTGGGACGAGGTCTACAACAGCGTTGAGGTCGTAGAGTTGTAGCGGTTGCGACTCCTAATAGAATGAGCGTGGATAATCTCCTGCTTTTGGTGCCCATACGAGCTCAAAGTGGGAGATTTTCCACGCTCGAGTCATTAGTCGTTGGGGACGTTCTTGTTTGACTAGTCGTTTAAGAGCGTCCCCAATGACTACACGCAAAAATGGCGCCCGCCGGCGATGTTGCCGGCGGGCGCCGTTGTCTTGAAGACGAAATGATCCGTTTTCCTTCGTCCGAAAGGGATCATTACAGTGAGTCGATAAAGCGCTGTTGGGCGGCGCGTCCTGCTTCGTCCCACTTAAAGACGCCGGCGTTGTCGAGCACGTGGCCAAACACCACGCCGACCTCCTCGTGCAGGATATCGATGGCGTTGTCTGCCGTAAGCTCGTCGGCGCGGCGGGCAAAAACGTCTTCGGCCCATGCGGCGTGGCTGCGGCATAGATCATCGCCCTCGAGCGCGCTAGCAAGGTCGTAGCTGGCATCGGCCTTGGCTGCCAGCAAGTGCTCGCGGACAGCGCCGAGCTCGGGAACCAAGCGCGGCGGCAAAATGGCCAGGCCCATGACCTCGATCAGGCCGATGTTCTCCTTTTTAATGTGGTGGTACTCGGCATGCGGGTGGAACACGCCCAACGGATGCTCGTCGGTCGTGATGTTGCAGCGAAGCGCCAGGTAGGCCTCGTAGATTTTGCCGCCGGCATTGCCGCGGGAGTCGACGCGGCGGATGACGGGTGTCACGGTGTTGTGCGCCATGCCATCGGCTGTGCGCGCGATGACGCCCACAGACTCATCGGTCCACTCGCGCCAGGCGAGGATAATCTTCTCGGCAGCGTCGAGCAGCTGAGCGCGATCATGCGAGCGCAGGCGCAGCGCCGAAAGCGGCCACTGCAGCACAGCACCCGTAACGCTGTCAAAGCCGGGTACGCTAAACTGTGAGACCTCGGTGGCATGCATCATGGGGAACTCGTGCGCACCGCCCTGGAAGTGGTCGTGCGACAGAATCGAGCCGCCCACGATGGGCAGGTCGGCGTTGGAGCCAATAAAGTAGTGCGGGAACAGGTCCACAAAGTCGAGCAGGCACGTCAGGCCCTTGCGGTCAACGTGCATCGGGCGATGCTCGGAGCTCATGGCAATGCAGTGCTCGTTAAAGTACGCGTACGGGCTGTACTGGAAGCCCCAGCGCTCGCCGTCGAGCTGGATGGGGATAACGCGCAGATTCTGGCGGGCGGGGTGAGTGCCGCCGTCGGCTGCGGCGGAGCGTCCGGGATAACCCTCGTTTTCGATGCAGAGCTGGCAGGCGGGATACTTTTCGCCCGCGTTCTTGGCTGCACCTGCCGCGGCGATGTCGCGCGGGTCCTTCTCGGGCTTGGACAGGTTGATGGTTATCTCGAGATCGCCCCAGTTGGTGGGGGTGCTCCATTTGATGTTGCGCGCGATGGCGGCGCGGCGCACGTAGCCGGCGTCGCAGCACAGGCCGTAGAACCAGTCGGTCGCAGCGCGGGGTTCGTTGACGCCCATGCGGCCGTTGAACTCCTCGTTTACAACCGAAGGCCTCGGCATCAGCGTGCCCATGATGCGCATGGCGATGCGGTCGCGCCCCGATGCTGTGTCCTCGGCGGCGCCGTTGGCAACGGCAGCCTCGGAAAGTGAGACAAGCGTGCCCTCCAGGTCAAAGTCGGGCAGGGTATCGGGGTGCAAGAGCGAAATCTTCTCGGTCTTGAGCGCCCAAGCCATGTTGAGTGCGGGGCCCGTGGCGCCGATGCACTCCAAAATGGTGTTGTAGGCCCAGATGCGATCGTCCTGTCCGATCATCGATCGATGGATGGCATACTCAATCAGGCCCTGCGCGGCCTCGCGCACGTCGGTCATTACAGCCATGCCGCGTAAGCCCCCTTGTCAGAAATGGCGTAGTGGCGGGCAGAGCCCTCGCCCAGCCAGCCGTTCATCTTGGCAATGAAGGTGTCGACCAGGTCGAGCGGCACGAAGGCCTGGATAGTGCCACCAAAGCCGCCACCGTGAATGCGAACGGCGCCGCGGCCGTCGAGCACGTGCTCGGCCAGCGCCAGGGCATACATGGAAGGCTGCTCAGATCCCAGCTTGGCAACAACATTCTGCAGGTACATGGCGGAGCTGGCGCCGGACTCGCGCGTCAGGACCAGGAACTGATCGATATCGCCGGCGTTAAGGGCCGACCAACGCTTATCGACCAGGCCGTTCTCGTACCAGTAGTGAACGGCGCGCAGGCAGGCACGGTCGCCCAGCTTGGCGCGCAGCTCGGGGAGCTTGGCGTCAAAATCGGCAACGTTTACCTCGCACAGGCGTGCCTTGCCAAACTCGGCGGCGACGTCTTGCATTTCGCGCGGAACGGCGGCGTAGTCGTCGGTGGCGGCCACGTGGTCGGCACCGACCTTAACGAGCACGAGCGCATAGCCGTGATCCTCAAAGTTGAGCTCGAGCTTCTGGGTCTTAGGCTGAGCCTGATCCTCAAAATCCATGTAGGCAAGGCCGCCCAAGCACACGGCGGCCTGGTCCATAAGGCCGCAGGGCTTACCGTAGTAATTGTTCTCGGTGCGCTGGCTCATCTGGGCGAGCGCGACGGGCTCGATGGCGGGCGCTCCCCAGAGCGTCTCCATGGCACGACCGTATGCCGCCTCGACAGCAGCGGAGCTCGAAAGACCGCCGCCCGAGGGGACGGAGCAGATGAAGGCGAGGTCGAAGCCCTGGGGCTCAACGCCCAGAGCAGCGATTTCGTGGGCCATGCCGCGGACGAGGCTCGCGGACGTGCCCTTCTCGGACTCCTGAACGTCTAGCGTGTCGAGCGCGATCTCAAACGTGGGATAGCCCTCGTCGGCAACGCGGACCTTGTTGGAATCAGTTGCCACGGCGATGCCGTCGACGGCGACATCGAGCGAGCCGGCGATAACGTGGCCGCCCTCGTGGTCGGTGTGGTTGCCGCTGATCTCGGAGCGGCCGGGCGCGTGCACATAGAGCACCTGGCGATCGTCGATGGGGCCAAATTCATCCTCGAACAGCTTGGTGAGCGTGGCGAGTGTCTTTTCGTCGGGAGCGGTCATAAGGGTCCTTTCCTTGGTGCATACTGACGAGCTTTGCGTCGTAGTGAGTACGTTAACAATCTGAAGCGGCGTAAATTCAGCATCAACGATGCCGCACGTTACGGGCTATGTTAACGTACTCATAACACAACGCTTATCACTTTTTGAGAATCTGGTAATCGGTAGAAATTCAGCCGTGAACGGTATTGCCGTATGGACTTATAGAGCAGAAGAGTTGCGGATTGAAAAAGTAGAGTACGTTAGCATGCGTCCGACGATAGCGGGCTTCGGCGCGGGGTGTGTTTCTGCCCGGGCCGGCATTCACGCTATTCAGATCTCGCAAGGGTGAAGGTGATCCTGTGGCAAGGCGCCCGTCCAACGATACCAGTTCGCGTCCGGTCTCCATGGCCGACGTCGCCCGCGCTGCTGGCGTTTCGCAGCAGACGGTTTCGCGCGTCGCCAACGGCTTGCCCAACGTTAACGAACAGACGCGCCAGCGCGTGCAGGCCGCTATGCAAGAGCTTGGCTTTCGTCCGAGTTATGCCGGTCGCTCGCTGCGCGACGGCCGTTACCATTCGGTCGGCCTGTGCATCAACGATGTCACCAAGTTTGGCAACCTTACGATGATTGATGGCATTGCCAGCGCTGCTCGCGAGCGTAATTGCGCCATCACGCTGGTCGAGATGTCCAAGACCGAGGAATTCTCGCTTGCCGAGGCAACGCGTCGTATGGCCGCATTGCCGGTGGACGGCATCATCATCGGCATGAGCCGCATGGCGCCCGATTTTGAGACGTTTGATCCACTGCCGGGCATTGGCACAGTCATCGTTACCATGTATGCGCACCCGCGGGTGACCACGGTCGACTCCGATCATTACGGCTGCTCGCTATTGCTTATGGATCACCTGTTTGAGCTGGGGCACGAGCAGATTCGCTATATTGGCGGCCCGTCGTTCTCGGTCGACGAGCAATTTCGTCGCGCCGGTTGGCAGGATGCGCTCGAGCGTAAACACATCGAGCTGGCAGAGCCGCTCGAGGGCGACTGGTCTGCCAACAGCGGCTACGAGGCCGGCAGATATCTGGCCGAGCACGATCGCACCATGACAGCGATTTATGCGGCAAACGACCAGATGGCAAACGGGGCAATCGCCGCGCTGCGCGATAGCGGCCTGCGCGTGCCTGAGGACGTGAGCGTGGTGGGCGTCGACGATTCGCTCGATGATTTTGTGGCACACAACGAGCTCACAACCGTGCGCTTCGATCTACATCAGCGCGGACGCGAGGTGTTCGAGCATGCGGTTCCCAAAGCGGGGACGTCGGGCAAAACCGTCGCCATTCGTATTCCCGGTCAGCTCATCGTTCGACACACCACGGCAGCGCCGCGCGCATAGTTTTCGCAGGTCAACGGCTCGGCGTTGCATATCAATAACAATCGGTAAGGATGCCGGCAGATAGCCGTGACTATGAAGGCGAGTGCTATGATAGACGGGTTCATTTGTCTATCTAGGAGGCTTTGCCTGATGGAGATCACCAAGGATATCCGCTACATTGGCGTTGACGATCATGACATCGACCTGTTCGAGGGCCAGTACGACGTTTCCGAGAACGGTATGGCATACAACAGCTACGTTATCTTGGGCGAAAAGATCGCTGTCGCCGATTCGGTCGACGCTGGCTTTGTCGACGAGTGGCTCGGCAACCTCGAGGCCGAGCTCGATGGCCGTACGCCCGACTACCTGGTCGTCCATCATATGGAGCCCGATCACTCCGCCGGCATTGCCGCCTTTATGGAGCGCTATCCCCAGGCACAGATCGTGGCAAGCATGGGCGCCTTCCGCATGATGGTCAACTTCTTTGGCACCGATTTCCCCGAGCGCAAGATGGTCGTCAAAGAGGGCGATGTGCTCGACCTGGGCGGCCACAGCCTAACGTTTGTTGGCGCCCCCAACGTTCACTGGCCCGAGGTGCTCTTCTCCTACGAGGCCACCGACAAGGTGCTCTTTAGTGCCGACGGCTTTGGCAAGTTTGGCGCCAACGACATCGAGGATCCTGAGGGCTGGGCCTGCGAGGCGCGCCGTTACTACTTTGGCATCGTGGGAAAGTTCGGCAAGTTTGTGCAGGCCGTGCTCAAGAAGGCCGCCGATCTGGACATTCAGATTATCTGCCCGCTTCACGGCCCCGTGCTGACCGAGAACCTGGGTTATTACCTCGACACCTACAACACCTGGTCGAGCTATAAGCCCGAGGACGACGGCATCACGATTGCCTACGCGAGCGTGTACGGCCATCTGAAGGCCGCCGTTGAGGAACTCGCATCCGCGCTTGAGGCTCGCGGCCAGAAGGTTTCCGTCTTTGATCTGGCTCGCGACGACATGGCCGAGGCCGTTGAGGATGCGTTCCGCTATGACCGTCTGGTACTCGCTTCCATCACCTATCAGGGCGAGATCTTCCCGTTTATGAGCACCTTCATCCACACGCTCGCCGAGCATGCCTACCAGAACCGCACGGTGGCGCTTGTCGAGGCCGGCTCTTGGGCGCCCGCTGCTGCCAAGGTTATGACCAAGGAGCTCGAGGGCATGAAGGACATCACCCTGACGCAGAACAAGGTGACCGTCCTAGGCTCGCTCAACGACACCTCGCGTGCACAGATCGAAGCCCTCGCCGACGAGCTTTCCAAATAGCGATACGTTCGCTTTTAACGCTCAGCCAGCACAACCACCACAAAGGGGACAGGCACCTTTGTGGTGGTTTTTGTTTACACGCTGGCGATGATGAGGTTCGGGCGTTCGTCATCGGCAATCTCGGCGATTGAGGTGGCAACGGCATGGTCGGGGTCGCAATCCATCACGACGGTGTCGACATTGGTCAGTTCGGCAAAGCGATACATGCCGCGTCCGTTGACCTTGCTGGCGTCCATGAGAGCGGCGCTTTGACGGGCTGCGGCGATCATAGCCGCTTTGGTCTCGGCCATCTGGGGAAAGTCGGTCGTAAAGCCGCAGTGGGGGACAAAGGCGCCGGGGCACATGACGGCAAGGTCTGCGTGGACCGTTTGAAGCGCCTGCATGGTGAGCGGGCCATATGGATAGCGATGGCCTTTGCGCAGCGCCCCACCCAGCATGACGACATCGACCGAGGGCATGCTTTCGTCGATGTAATCGGCAATGGTGATGTCGGCCGTGATGACGGTGATGCCGTCGCGCTGATCGAGGAGCCGGACAAACTCGAGTGCCGTGGTGCCCGAGTCGACGAGCAGGGTGTCACCGTTGCCGACGAGTTCAATGGCACTTTGTGCGATAGCCTGCTTGGCGGCGACATTGATGTTTATGCGGCGATCTTGCGTGGAGACAGTTAGGCGTTTATGAAGCGACACGGCGCCGCCATGCGTGCGGCGCAGCTTACCGGATTCGGCGAGCGCGTCCAGGTCGGCGCGGGCGGTGACAGAGGACACGCCAAAGGTTTGGGCGATGTCTGCCACCTGAACGGAGGCGTTATGCTCGAGCATTTCCATAATGGCGGCGCGCCGCTCGTCGGCGAATGCTCGAGTTGTTACGTGGGCCATAGCTGCTCCATCCGCGTCTGAAATTTGCAGGAATTGTGTTGAGTCCATTTTCGTTCATTTTCTTTTTAAGTAAGAAAACACCTTTCGATTACTTATCTTTTCTATAAAAGAAAGACGATTCGCGTGAAAACTTCAGTGTCGGATAGAGAAATTTGGTCCGAATCCCTTCCGTTTGCTTTTCAAAAACGGGTGTCCTGACCTGCGTGCCGGTGATATCTCATACATGTAACACGAACGATTTCCATACAATGGGCGCAGCAAAACGCAAGGTAAAAGGCCTTGCGGACACGTACGCCCGATGTCCAGATGCGGGCGAGGGAGAGGAGCAAACGCTCATGGCACTTGTTACCACCGAAAAGATGCTCAAGGACGCTCGGGCCGGCCACTACGCCGTCGGCGCGTTCAACGTCGAGAACCTCGAGTTTGTTATGGCCGTTCTGGCCGCTGCCGAGGAGACCAAGTCCCCCGTCATCATGCAGACCACCCCGGGCACCATCAAGACCGCTGGTCTGGACTACTTCTACGGCATGGTCAAGGCTGCCGCCGAGCGCGCTTCCGTGCCCGTCGCTCTGCACCTCGATCACGGCGATGGCTATGACCGCTGCATGCAGGCTTTCCGCACCGGCTACACCTCTGTCATGATTGACGGCTCGCACGAGTCCTTCGAGGACAACATCGCCCTGACCAAGTCGGTCGCCGACGCTGGCCGCGCCATGGGCGTGCCCGTCGAGGCTGAGCTTGGCAAGGTTGGCGGCAAGGAGGACGACGGTCCCGCGGTTGAGGGCGAGAGCCCCTACACCGATCCTGCCGAGGCCAAGGAGTTCGTCGAGCGCACCGGCTGCACCTCCCTCGCAATTGGCGTTGGCACCAGCCACGGTGTGTACACGAGCGATCCTCACATCGAGCAGTCCGTGGTCAAGGCCATTCGCGACGCCGTCGACGTGCCGCTGGTTCTGCACGGTACCTCCGGTGTGCCCGATGAGCAGGTTGCCGAGGCCGTGAAGAACGGCATCTGCAAGGTCAACTACGCCACCGAGCTGCGTCAGGCCTACACCAAGGGCTTCATGGCCTACATGGCCGAGAACCCTGCCTGCTTCGATCCTAAGAAGCCGGCCAAGGAGGGCATGCGTGAGATCACCGAGCTGGTTAAGATCCGCATGACCAACCTCAACTCTGTGGGCAAAGCAGAGTAACAGCAAGGGTACTCCGACTCGCTACATATCCCGGGGAGGGACGAGGGCTTAGTTCCCCAATCGTCCTCGGGCATGCAAAAAGCCTCGCTGCGCACTTCGTGCGGCGAGGCTTTTTGCCCCCTGCGGAAAGATTGGGGAACTAAGCCCTCGTCCCTCCCAGGTTGACCTACTCGAGGTCGTCGCCCTTGTGGCGTTGGGCGGAAAATTGGAGCGTTAGGGCTACTTTGTTGATGGGGGGCTAGTATGCCCGGGCTTGGTTGGGGAAGGTTTTGTCTAGGGATGCTTGGAGCTTTTCGAACGATGCTTGCAAGTTGAGATTCTGATTGGTTGAGCGTTTGGCTTTTGTGGTGGGGGAGTCGAGGAGACCGTCTCTCTGTGTCGGGGGGAAGGAGAAAAGGTCTGCATGTGTTAGGGATGGCTGCTGTGCTGCGTCATTGGAAGAATGCATGCTTATGCGGCCTCCTCGATGTCCACCAAAAGATTGCGCGCGGGGTGTGCTGCTAGGTCCCGTGCGTTGGCAGTATTATGCCGCGGCCGTCGCAAAGAAGCGCTAAAGAAAGGCTTAATGAGGTTTGGCGTTACGATGAAACCGCAGGTCAGAGGTATCGAGTAACACTCTTGAAAGGTTTTGGGCTTAAGGGCTTTCTAAGGTTTGTGACGTGGATGTGGCTCGCCTGTGTGGGGTGTGTGGACGGCTCGTTCCTAGCGCTGCGGCTCTGCGGCGCGCACCCGCTCGATGACCTTTTCCATCGTGGCGTCGATGCGGTCTTTTTTGAGATCGCATTCCCAGATGGTTATGGACGTCCAGCCCATTTGAGTGAGTGCTGCCACGGCAGCGCGGTCGCGCTCGACGTTGCGACGGAACTTTGCCTCCCAAAACTCAACATTGCGTTTTGGCTGGCTCGGATTGCACTTAGGGCAGCGATGCCAAAAGCAACCGTTGACAAAGATGGCGATCTTGCGGCCGGGGAAGGCGATGTCGGGCTTGCCGGGAACCTTCCATTCCAAGCGATAACCCGTAAGGCCCGCTGCGCGCAGGCGCTGGCGAACGAGCAGCTCGGGTTTGGTGTTTGCACGCTTGTTGCCCTTCATGGACTTTTTGATGGCAGCGCGACGGCGCACCAGTTCGCGCTCGTCGGCGGAAAGGTCCGAGGTATCGATGCCGTCGAGCAGACCGGGCTTGGGACGCTTTTTGCTGCGGCGCCTAGGTGCGCGCTTGGGCTTGGAAGCGGGCTCGTCGGTCGTGGTGGCCTCGGTGTCGTTGGCAGTGCTGTTGGCCTTAAGCCGATCTTCCTTCAGCTCAATCAGGGCATCAATGAGCCCCTTGTCGGCGGGCATCCATTCCACCGTGGCAAGCGAGGTGCGCGGAATCCAGCGGATATCGAGCTGACGATCGTGTTTTTGGGGCTCGCCGGACGCTTTGGCCAGCGAGCAGTAGTAACACTCCATCGAGAGATGAAAATCGGGGTAGTCATACTCAACGGTGTAGAAATCACGTAGGTTGGTGACTTTGACCTGCAGCTCTTCCATAAGCTCGCGGCGCACGGCGTCTTCGGGCGTCTCGCCGCGCATGAGCTTACCACCCGGGAACTCCCAAAGTCCCTGCATGTCGCCGTAGCCGCGCTGCACAGCAAGTAGCTCGTCAGATCCATCCTTGCGAATGATCCCAGCGGCAACATGAACAGTCTTCAACAGGAGTCCTCTCTCAACATCATTACATGACGGGGTAGTCTTTTTGGGACGGGGCTTTTTTAGCTGCCCTATGTCAAATGCGCCCTCATGCCTCAAAAGCTTCGGATGGGGCAGCTAAAAAAGCCCCGTCCCAAAAAGACTACCCTTACCTTACGCAACGGTAAGGCAAGCGTAAGCCATATCGATGGTAGCCGACTCGGCTTCTTGCGACTATAGATGCCGTAGACTAATCGCAAGAAAGGACTCGGTATGCAAACCACGCAAACGGCAACCCCGGTACTGGAGGTCGCGCATCTCGAAAAGGTATATGGAGCGCTGGGCAACGTGACCCGCGCGCTCAACGACGTCAGCTTTACCGTCAACCGTGGCGAATTCGTCGGCATCATGGGCGCCTCGGGCTCGGGCAAGTCGACGCTGCTCAACTGCGTGTCGACCATCGATAGCGCCACGAGTGGCACCATCCGCATCAACGGCCAGGACGTGACGCGCATGAAGCAGGCCAAGCTTTCGCAGTTCCGCCGCGAGGAGCTTGGCTTTATCTTCCAGGACTCCAACCTGCTCGATACGCTCACGGCGCGCGAGAACATCGCCTTGCCGCTCACCATCGCCCGTATGAACTCGGCGGAGATCTCGACCCGCGTGCAGGATGTGGCTGCGCGCCTGTCCATCAGCCAAGTGCTCGACAAGTACCCCTACCAGATGTCCGGCGGCCAGCAGCAGCGCGTTGCCGCCTGCCGCGCGCTCGTCACCGACCCCACGATGATCATGGCCGACGAGCCCACCGGCGCCCTCGACTCCAAGAGCGCCCGCCTGCTGCTCGAGAGCCTGGAGGCGCTCAACCGCCGCCTGCGCGCCACGGTGCTCATGGTTACGCACGATAGCTTTGCCGCCAGCTACACGAGCCGTGTGCTGTTTATCCGCGACGGCAAGATCTTCACCGAGCTGCGCCGCGGCGACACCGACCGCCGCGAGTTCTTCGACCGCATTATGGAGGTCGTTGCCATGATGGGCGGTGAGGGCTCCGATGCTCTGTAAACTCGCATGGGGCAACGTCCGCCGTGCCGGCCGCGACTACCTCGTCTACTTGTTGACGCTCACCCTGGGCGTCACGGTCTTCTATGCCTTTAACACCATCTCGATGCAGGTCGACATCGCCGGAATTGATGAAGAGGGCTTGGCGCAGGTTATGGGCAGTATGCTCGGCGACCTGACGTACTTTTTGGCCGGTGTCATGGCCTTTTTGATGGTGTACGCCAATAACTTCATCATGAAACGCCGCAAAAAGGAGTTTGGCCTGTACCAGGTGCTCGGCATGGGGCGCGGGCGCGTCGCCACGATCATGGCGCTCGAGACGGTGATTGTCTCGGTGGTGGCCTTTGTTGCCGGCATTGTGCTGGGTGTGGGACTCTCCCAGCTCATGACGTTCTTTACGGCCTCGCTCTTTAAGACGCAGATCGCCAATTTCCACTTCTTTTTCTCGATGCATGCGTTCAATCTGACCCTTGCCTGCATGCTCGTAATGTTTGTGCTCACGCTACTGCTGAACCTCCGCGCCGTGCGTCGTACCAAACTCATCGAGCTTATGGGTGCCGAGCGTCGCAACGAGACCATCAAGACACGCAACCCCTGGATCGCGATTGCCATCTTTGCCGTGGGCGTGGTGCTGGTGGGCGTGGCCTATTACCGTCTGCTACGTGATGGGTTCCCGCTAACCGCGACGGACAGCAAGCTGCAAGAGGCCATGAACCAGTTTGGTATTACGACCGCTATGGTTACCGTGGGCACCTTTGCCCTGTTCTGGGGACTCTCGGGCATGCTCATCAAGCTGCTGCAGAGCCTGCGCGGCGTGTATTGGCGCGGTCTCAACATGTTTACCGTGCGCCAGCTTGCGGCCAAGGTCAACACGGTGTGCTTTTCGATGGGCGTCATCGCGATGATTCTGTTCCTTGCCATTACTTCTGTGACTTGCGGTATGTCGATTGCCAGCGTGATGAACGAGAACCTGGAGCGCTATAATCCGGCCGACATGTCGCAGACGTATGTCTATTACACGCCCGATACGCTCGACTACTACAAAGAGTACGTCAATCCGTCTGAGGCCGATCGCATGGTGCTGGCCGATAGTACGGTCGATTTGTACTCCGCATGGCACGGCGATCCATGGCACGGCGATCGTAAGGACAAGTCGGCGGACAACAACGACGAGACCGGCAAGAAGGTCAATATCGCCGATGTTGCCGGTGAGCATGTGCAGATCGATTCGTATCTGAGTTACCCGCTTGGCGGCTCGAATCCTTCGGTGATCCCAAGTGAGATGTGCAAGACCATGGGCGAAAAGCTCCCCAAGGCGTTCGAGGGCAGCAACGCCGACATGACAGGCCTGTCTGTGACGCCGGCAAGTCAGTACAACAAATTGCGGCAGATGATGGGCGAGGAGCCGGTGAGCATTGGCCGCGACCAGTACTTGCTTACGTGTGATATGGGCGGTGAGCTGGTCGACCTGTACACCAAGTATATGGCTGGCGGCCATGCCCTTACCTTGGGCGGGCATACGCTCAAGCCCGCAACCGATAAGTCGGACGAGGACACGGCGGCCATCGCCAACTCGGCGATGGGCAGTAACGGGGGTACCGTCGTCGTTGCCGACGAGCTGTTGTCCCAACTCAATCTGCAGCCGTATTCCAGTAGCCTGCTCGTTAACTACAAACAGGGGATGGATACGACCGAGGCAGACGAGAGTATTAAATACACTGTGCTCGACAATCTGCTCGTTGACGGCAAGGAGCCGGGATCGTGGGGAATCTTCATCACACGCTCCGAGATGTACGCGCAAGCAGCGCAAATGAACGGTCTTATTAGCTACCTAGCCATCTACATCGGCTTTGTATTGGTCGTTGCATGCGCGGCGATTCTGTCGATCCAGCAACTCTCCAACGTGGCCGACGGCAGCCGCAGCTATCGTGTGCTGGCACAGATCGGCTGCGACGACCGCCAGATTCGCCATTCGGTGATGGCGCAGCAAGCGGTATTCTTCCTGTTCCCGCTGGCAGTGGGCTTGGCGCACTCCTTTGTGGCGCTCAAGGTGATCATCGAGCTGGTGAGCATCTTTGGCAACATGAGCATCGGTGGCACGGTGGGCCTTACCTGTGCGATTTTCCTGGCAGCCTACGGCGGCTACTTCCTGGTGACGTACCTCATGAGCGCCGGCATGGTACAGGCTGCCATCGCCACCCGCTACAGCGAGTAGCTCGTCCAACCCAGAACCACCACAAAGGGGACAGGCACCTTCGTGGTGGTTTTTTCTGCATAACTTTATCGTTTCCAAAAGTGGAGGATCAACGTCGTGCGGTTTTGCTGCTCGGTTTTGACCAGGATGTTGTGGATGTGGGTCTTGACGGTGCCCACGGCAAGGTATAGCTCGTCAGCAATCTCTTGGTTCGACTTGCCCAGCACAACCAGACGCAAAACCTCGGCCTCGCGGTTGGAGAGCCTGTAGGCGTTGCGGTAGAAGGGCATTTGCTCTTCGATGTGTCGATCAAGATCGCTGACGTTCTTTTCCTCGGGTGCCTCCTGCATGCGAATCGAAAGCACGTGATAGGCATAGATAATCAGCAGGATCGCAAAGTAGCACGCAAAGACGTTCTCGCTAAAGTTGCGCTCGGATAGGTACAGCTGCAGCCAGGAGGGTGCCAGACTCATGGGGACGACCAAGATGTTGTAGAAGTCCTCGGCAACGATGCACCCGACCAGAATGGCGCCGATAATGAGGTGCTTTCGTTGATTGTTGACGCGCGCCTTAAGCTCGACCTGCGTGCTTTTATGCGCTGTCCAAAAGATATAGAGCCCCACAAATACAAGGAATACCTGACGCATCGTGTAGTAGAGCCATTGATGCATGGGGCCGTAGGGGACAGCGACAATGATCAGCAGCTCGCTCAGGAAGAACGTTGCGACGGGAATTACAAACTGCTTTTTTGAATGTTTGTCGAGCAAGTCCATGGCGATGAGCCAAATAAAAGCTTGTGAAGCGGTTGCCACAAGCGTCCGCAACACAGGCATGGTAATTGAGTAATAGTCGCTGGCCGGAAAACTCTGGTTTTGCAGCGTGTATTCAAAAAAGAAAATCTCGGTCATCTCGATGGCATAGCAAATAAAAACGCCGCTGCCATAGATAAAGAAGCGTCGACGAGACGAGGCATAGGCGGCAAGCGAAAGCACTGCCGTCACAATACAAATCAGGAGAATCGCTAGGGTATAGAAGAACATCAGGGTGTTCATCTGTCACCGTCCCATCTCATTTATCTATGGCCGAGTCCTGTATATCTTGTGGGATATAGACGTCTCAACCCTTCGTTACATTGCGGATTGGGCGCCGAGATACAGCATAGCCGTATACCGTTTGCGGTTCTAGATAGTAAACCCCTGCAAGCTGTTTACCTGCTGGTTTATATTGGTTTAGAGGGGGTGTAACTCCGTGAACGGTCTTTAATCCCGAATAAACTAGGTAAAAATTGCATACGGGTGAATGATGGTCTTGTCAACACGAGGCGTGATGTTCGAGCGTCTCATAGTAATAGTCGGCACGACCGGCGGAAAGGAAATTGACATGGCACTGCCTAAGGATTTCATCGACACCAATGACTTCACCAAAGAGCAGATCCTGGCTATCGAGGATCTTGGCCTGGCAATGAAGAAGGCCATCAAGGTTGACGGTTATTATCCGCACCTGCTCCGCAACAAGAGCCTTGGCATGATCTTCCAGCAGGTCTCCACCCGCACCCGTCTTTCCTTCGAGACCGCTATGACCGACCTCGGCGGCCATGCTCAGTTCTATGGCCCTGGCACCATCCAGCTCGGCGGTCACGAGTCCCTGGGCGACACCGCTCGCGTTATGGGCTCGCTGCTCGACATCATGATGGCTCGCGTTGACCGTCACAAGGACGTCGTCGGCCTCGCCGAGGGCTCCGCTGTGCCCGTCATCAATGGCATGTCCGAGTTCAACCATCCCACGCAGGAGATGGGCGACCTCATGACCATGCTCGAGAACCTCCCCGAGGGTAAGAAGATCGAGGACTGCACCCTGGCCTTCATCGGTGACGCCACCCAGGTCTGCGTCTCCCTCATGTTCATCGCCTCCAAGGTCGGCATGAAGTTTGTCCAGTTTGGACCTAAGGGCCACCAGGTCCCCGACGGCGGCCTGCACGTTGGCACCGTTGAGGAGCGCGCCGAGTTCGGCAAGCAGATGATGGCCATCGCCGAGGAGAACTGCAAGGTCTCCGGTGGCTCCATCGTCATCTCCGACGACATCGAGTGCATCAAGGGCGCCGACTTCATCTACACCGACGTGTGGTATGGCCTGTACGACGAGGAGGTCTCGGGCGAGAATTACATGGACGTGTTCTATCCCAAGTATCAGGTCACCATGGACATGATGAACTTTGCCGGCCCCAACTCCAAGTTCATGCACTGCCTGCCGGCCACCCGCAACGAGGAAGTCGTCGACGAGGTTATGGACGATCCCGAGCGCTCCCTGTGCTGGGTCGAGGCCGAGAACCGCAAGCACTCCATCCGTGCTCTCCTCGCTGCCCTGGGCAAGCGCACCCCGCTCAACGACGAGGGTGTCGAGTACTCCGCCAAGGCTGAGCTCCACGCCGCTCTCAAGGCTCTCGAGCAGCTCTAAGCCTTAAGGCCGCTAAAAGCACGTTTGCGGGCGGCGGATACTCGCCTCCTGTCGCCCGCTCACCGAGGCTCAAGCAATTGCCTTAGTACCTTGGGCCTCGGATCTGTCCAAGACTGAGCGAAGGAGCTCATCATGAGCGACGGAAAGAAAAAGCTTTCCTTCCTGACGGTCATTTCGACCATCATCTGCGTCGTCTTCGTTTGCGAGGCCGCCGCTCCTGCTGCTGCCATTGGCAACCAGCAGTTCTTCTGGTGGATCTTCCTGATCCTGACCTTCCTGCTCCCTTATGGCATGGTTGTTGCCGAGCTCGGTACCACCTATGACGGCGAGGGCGGGATTTACGACTGGGTACGCGATGGCCTGGGCGACAAATGGGGCGCCCGCATTTCGTACTACTACTGGGTTAACTACCCGCTGTGGATTGCCTCGCTGGCCACTATGTTCCCCGACATTTTGGGCATGGTCTTTGGCGTCGAGTTCAATTTGATCGCCAAGATGGGTATCGATCTTGCCTTTGTGTGGATCGTCTACCTCATGGGCCGCTCCAAGGCGTCCGACTCCGAGTGGGTCCTTAACGGTGGCGCCATCATCAAGGTCGCCGTCGCGGTTATCGTTGGCGCTCTGGGCATTTGGTATGCCATGGAGAACGGTTTTGCGAACGACATGTCCGCTGCCACCTTCCTGCCCGAGCTCACCAACACCAACGCTCTCGGTTACCTGTCGATCATCATCTTTAACTTCATGGGCTTCGAGGTCATCTGCACCATGACCGACGACATGGCCGATCCCGCTCGCGATATCCCCAAGGCTATCATCGTCGGTGGCCTGTCCATCGCTGTGATCTACCTGTTCGCTGGCTTTGGCATCGGCGCTGCTGTGCCGGCCGATTCCATCGACCCCGACTATGGCATGATTGTCGCAGTCCAGACCATGGTGGGCGACTCCATGATCTTTAAGGTCATCTGCATCGCCTTCCTGATCACCCTGTTCGCCAACATGGCCGCTTGGTCCTTCGGCGTTAACTCCGTTGCTCGCTACGCTGCCGAGCACGGCAACATGCCCAAGGTCTTCGCCTCGATGATCTCTGACGACGATATGCCCAACGGCGCCAACCTGGTCAACGCTATCGTTGCCTCCTTGGTGTTGTGCCTGCAGCTGGTTCCCATCGACGCCATCTCCAACGGTGTCTTCTGGATGCTCTTTGGCACCTCCGTCGTCTTCCTGCTGCTCACCTACATCCCGATGTTCCCGGCGTTCCTCAACCTTCGTAAGAACGACCCGAACCGTGAGCGCATCTTCACGTTCCCGTTTAAGGGCGCCATGATGAAGGTTATGCTGGCCATCCCCTGCATCGAGCTGATCCTGGCCATCGTTGCAACGCTGGCTCCGTTCTCCGTCGATGAAATTGGCGACAAGGTCCCGATGATCGTTATCTTCATCGTGCTCGTGCTCATCGGCGAGGTCGTCCGCGTCGTCAGCGCCAAGGGCCGCGAGACCGAGTACAAGGGTCTCACCCCTGAGCTGGCTGCTCAGCGACTCGCTGAGGAGGCCGCCGAGGCCGAAGAGGACTAGAGCACCCGGATTCGGGGCTCCAACCCTCCTCGCGTACCAAAGTACGCTTCGTCGGGCTTGTCGCTCCCGACTCCGGGCACGCTAGCCTCTTCGGGGGCGTGCCCAAAGCGACAAATTTGCTCACTATTTCCTGGGGCGGGTGCGAGCGATAGCTCCGGTAACCACCGCCCGCCCCAACCTCTCTCTTTCGTATCCTTCGTGCGTATGTCTCCGCGCACTTGGCTACGTCGTCGCTCGCCGGTGCGACTCCGTGAAAACCGGTACCGGGCGCCCCGACCTTTGCCGGGGGACGGGCACCCACTATCTCTTGGTTTTTAGGCCGCGGGTAACCCGCCCGCGGCAAGCGATCGTTCGATTTGGAGGAAATCTTATGCGTACGATCACCGAGTCCGAGTCCACTCCCAAGGCCGACGGCTTCTTCATGCCTGCTGAGTTTGCCCCGCAGGATCGCGTGTGGATGGGCTGGCCCCACCGCACCGACACCTGGGCCCACGGCGCCAAGCCGGCTCAGAAGCAGTATGCCGCCATCGCTCGCGCCATCGCCGAGTTCACCCCGGTCACCATGTGCGCCAACCAGGCCGACTACGCCAACTGCAAGGCCGTCTTCGAGAACGACGAGAACGTCACCGTTATCGAGATGACCACCGACGACGCTTGGTTCCGCGACACCGCCGCCACCTACGTCATCAACGGCAAGGGTGAGAAGCGCGCCAACCACTGGCACTTCAACGCCTACGGCGGTCTCGTCGACGGCCTCTATTTCCCGTGGGACAAGGACGAGCAGATCGCCCTCAAGATGGCCGAGCTCTCCGGCTGCCGCCGCTACCGTCCCGACGACATGATCCTCGAGGGCGGCTCCATCACCGTCGACGGCGAGGGCACCCTCGTCGTGACCGACCAGTGCCTGCTTTCCCCGGGCCGCACCTGCTCTGCGGTGCTCGAGGAGGAAGAGGACCCCGAGTCCATCTGGCCCAAGTACCACAAGAAGTTCGAGCCCTGGAGCGAGGAGCTTCGCGCCTACATGGACGAGCACCTCAAGGATTACCTGGGTGTCGAGAAGGTCATCTGGGTCAAGGAGGGCATCGACCCCGAGGAGACCAACGGCCACATCGATGACGTCGCCACGTTCATCGCCCCGGGCGTCATGGCCTGCATCTGGACCGACGATCCCGAGTATCCGTTCTACGAGCAGTGCCACGCTGCCTACGAGACCCTCTCCAACGCCGTTGACGCCAAGGGCCGCAAGATGAAGGTCTACAAGCTCTGCATGCCCGTGAACCCGCTGTTCATGGACCAGGCTTCCTGCGACACCATCGACGCCGACGAGAACGCCGAGCCGCGCGTCCCCGACGAGCCGCTGATCGCCTCTTACATGAACTACCTGGTCACCAACCACGGCGTCATCGTCCCGCAGTACGGCGACGAGAACGACCAGCTGGCCGTCGACACGCTCCAGAAGATCTACGACGAGGTCTGGGGCGAGGGCGTCTACAAGTGCGTCGGCGTCCAGTCCGAGCAGGTCGTCTTCGGCGGCGGCAATATCCACTGCATTACCCAGCAGGAGCCCTCGGCGTAACTGTCTGTCTTCCCGAGGCACGGCACCTTGCCCTCCAATCGTCGGGCATGACCCTTAAGGTCAATGCCCTCCTCTTTCAGGGCAATCTGTCGCACCTCGAAAACCCAGTCGATCAATCGGACAGGTGGCGTGTCGTCCCATCTCGGGGCATTGATGGGCTGCTGCTTGATGTCTTGGTCGGTTGGGTTTTCTTTGGGCACTCCGTTGCCTCCACATCGGAGTGCCCTTTTCTTTGATTGAGTACGCGTCTGGCCTGGGATTTTTTGCGGGTTAGGCCAATTGTTCGCTTGAATTTCCCAGGTCAGACGCGTTTTCAATTGCCGAAAGTTCCCGGTCGCGAACGCGGCCGTTTTGATCGGAGTATCTATGTACCAGCGTATCGTCATCTACACGCGTCTGTTCCGCGAGCGTTGGTCCAACAACTGCATCCTCTCCTCTCTTTGGGATGGCACCTGTACCGGTGACGCGGCCTGCAACCCTACCTTGGGCTGCGTCTTCGGTACAGATGCCATCCTTTTTGCTGTAGGGGGCGCGCGCCATGGCAGGTAAAAAGTTCTCCCTGATCGAGGTCATCCTTTCGGTTATCTGCGTCGTGTTTACCATCGAGGCGGCGGCTCCGGCATCTGCCATGGGCAACGTGCAGTTCTTCTGGTGGATCTTCCTTATCATTACGTTTTTGCTTCCCTATGGTCTGGTGGTGGCCGAGCTGGGTACGGCGTTTGATTCCGAGGGCGGCCTGTACGATTGGGTTCGCTTGGGCCTGGGCGACCGTTGGGGCGCCCGTTGCTCTTGGTGCTACTGGGTTAACTTTCCGCTGTGGGTGGCAAGTATCGCCTGCATGTTCCCCAGTGTCATTAATGCGGTGTGGGGTATCGAGTTTTCACTCGGGATCCGAATTGCCATCGAGATTGCCTTTGTGTGGGGCGTCACGGTCATGGCAATGCAGCCGGTGGCCGAGGCCGATTGGGCTATGGACGGCGGCGCCGTCATCAAGGTGCTCATTACCGCTGTGGTGGGAATCGTTGGCATTTGGTTTGCCTGCAATAACGGCTTTGCCAACGACATGTCGTTTAAGACCTTCATTCCAGATCTGGGCGACACCAATTCGTTGACGTACCTATCGATTATCCTGTTCAACTTTATGGGCTTCGAAGTGGTCGCGACCTTTGCCAGCACGATGAAGAACCCGTCGCGCGATATCCCCAAGGCGGTTATTGCCGGTGGCGTGGCCATTGCGGCAATTTACATCATTTGCGGCATTGGCATTGGAGCCGCGGTTCCCACCGAGCAGCTTTCACTCGATTCGGGCATTGTGGACGCAGTCGCCGCTATGGTGGGGCGCACCCACCCGCTGACGATGGTCGTGGGCGTGGCCTTTTTGGTGACGCTGTTCGCCAATATGATCTGCTGGAGCTTTGGCGTCAACAACGTAGCGAGCTATGCCGCGCGCCATGGCAACATGCCGCGTCCCTTTGCGTTGGTGTCCAAAAAGACCGGCATGCCCAACGGCTCGGCGCTCATTAACGGCTGTTTTGCCAGCCTGGTGCTGCTGCTCCAGATTCCGCTGGGTGAGGGTTCCGACGTCTTTTGGGTCTTCTTCTCGATGAACGTCGTCTTTCTGCTCATGAGCTATATCCCGATGTTCCCAGCGTTTTGGCGCCTGCGCAAATACGACGATCGTCCGCGCGTGTTCCGCGCGCCCTTCGAGGGCAAGGTGCTTGCGGTGGCACTTGCGATTCCCGTGGTGGAGCTTGTGCTTTCGATTGTCGCTACGATTGTGCCGCTCAACAGCTCACCTGCTGAGATGGCAAAGTTGCCGATCCTCGTGGGCGTAGTGATTGGCCTGTTATTGGGCGAGGTTTCGCGCCTCATATCGCGCCGCGGCCGAAGCGTCGACAATCCCGGCGTTGGTGCACGGGGGTCAGGTTACTTTGCACCAAAACAGTAAGCGCCGCGAGTTGCGCAGCGCTTGGTGCATCTTGGATTACTGTTCGCGGTGCTCGGGATCGGAAACGAGCTTAGGCGCAAAGTAGGGGACGTGGCCCAGGTAGGGGCAGCTGTCCGAACGCTCCTCGACGACACAGGGGACGTCATTGTAGGTAAGTGAGTCGCTCAGGTGGACGATGGCCTTAGCGGCAGGGGCAACGAGTATTTTGAGCAGTGCGATAGGCGCCATGGCATCTCCTTTCCTGCATGCGACCCGTGTTTTAGCGCGAATGTGTACGCCGCAAGTCTAACATCCCGCCGCGGAGAGCTCCAAACCACCACAAAGGGGACAGGCACCTTTGTGGTGGATTTAGGGTTTGACCAGATAATACCTGTTATCGCTCCCAGGCAGTCGTCGGGGACGTTCTAAAACGGTTATAGGTTACTATCCAATAACGCCTCTGAACTGGGCTACTATTAGATTATGGAAAACACTACTGCAAGATTATGGCAAATGATACTGTCAGATTATGGCGTGTGCTGCTGTAGTCGTCGGGGGCCTGCCTTATGAGCGCCGGCATGGTGCGAACTGCCATCGCTGCCCGCTACAGCGAGTAGCAAGCGGGCAAAACCGCCTCAAAACCAGCGCGAACAACCGCCGCGAAGAGGATCGGACCCCTTTCGCGGCGTTTTTTTTGCCTATCTGGAGCGCCTCAAAACCAAGTGAGTAGGCTTTTTTGGATCTGCCGAGCACATCACGACAAGTGCTCAATAAAACCGCAGGTCAGCGCTGTGGCGATTTGGGGTGTGCTCGGCCTCCTGCAAAAAGTCTACTCACTTGGTTTTGGCTGCTAGAAGACCGCCGCGAGGGAAGGCAACTTCCTCGCGGCGGTTGGCGTTTGCCCAGATAAAACCTGCCAAAATAAACCTGTCCCTTTTTGGCATGTCCCTTTTGGCGTGGCTGATTGGTTTGGGCTGTTTTGGAGAAAGCCATGAGGCGGCACTCAGGCTAATCCTGCGTGTCGCCTCCGTACATGTAGACGATAAAGCCGTCGCCGGTGTCTTGGCTGTGATCCTCCAGGATGCGCTTCATGTTGAGGTGCTCGTAGAACTGCCAGTCAGAGTTGCAGTCGCTCATCAGGAAGAATTTGGTGCAGCCTGTCTTGCCGAGCTCGGCGCGCGCAAGGTCGATGAGCGCACGGCCGAGTCCCTTGCCCTGCCACTCGGGCACAATGATGATCAGGTTGAGCTGGCCCTGGGCATACTCATTGCCCGTGGCGGCAAAGCGGTCGGCCGTTGCCTTCTCACGGCTGTCGCCAAAGAGCGAGCCCTCGAGCTTGGCGTCGGCAGTCTTTGCCATCTCGGTTGCCTGGGCGAACATCTCGTCGTAGCAGGGTACCCACGTGGGGTTGGTACGCGGCTTGCCGTTCTCGAAGATGCCGATGCAGCAGGCGGCGATAATGCGGCCCTCGGCCTCGGCGACGAGTGCGATAGGGGAGCGCTGCAGCTGCATAGCGATGTTGAAGCGCGCGCAGAAATCGGCAGCTTCGACGTCGCCGCGGTTGCGTAGCGTGTTGCACCACAGCTGGTTGTAGATGGCGGCGATGCCGGTCAGGTCATCAAGCGTGGCGGCGCGCAGGGTTACGTTGTCAAGGCTCACGGAGGCTCCTTCCAGGTAGGGTCAGGCCACCTCTGAGTGTGACATGGGCGCACCGCCGCTGCAGCAACCATTCGGCAGACGAGCCCCGATCCTTCGGGGGCGGAGGAAAAGGGATCACGAGGATAGTCATTGGGGACGTTCTTAAACGACTAGTCAAACAAGAACGTCCCCAACGACTACCCCAAGGAATGTCCCAGACTGCCGGCAGGAAAGGAACGTCCCCAACTGCCGCATCTCCGCGGATATGAGACTGAGCCGAAGGCGTCGATGACATGCCGGGGGCGGACCGGGACGGGTTTAACGGCAGGCCCCGCCGACCGATTGCAAGCGGTCGGCGGGGCCATTGTGGCCCTTGACAGTGGATTGGGTCATATGAGCGAGCGGGTCGCATTTGAGACAAGGTGACGTGAAACGAAAGGGCGCTGACCTTCTGGTCGCGCCCTTGAAGTTGAACGTCAGATTGTCTCAAATGCGGCCCGCGTAACTAAACACGCTCCGCGATCTCGTGGATGAGGTAGTCGGTCTTTTCCCAGCCCAGGCACGGGTCGGTAATCGACTTGCCAAAGACGCCGCCGTCAACCGGCTGGTTGCCGTCCTCAAGGTAGGACTCGATCATAAAGCCCTTGACCAGCTTGGAGATGGACTCGTTGCGGCGGCAGCTGTCGAGCACCTCCTTGCAGATGCGGTACTGCTCCAGCGGGCGCTTACCTGAGTTGTCGTGGTTGCAGTCGATGACCGCCGCCGGGTTGGCGTAACCGGCATGCTCGGTGTAGCGCTCAGCCAGGCGCTCGAGGTGCTCGTAGTGGTAGTTGGGGTAGGTGCGACCGTCGAGACCGATGTAGCCACGCATGACGGCGTGTGCGAGCGGGTTGCCATCGCACTCGACTTCCCAGTTACGGAAGATGAAGCTCTGGTGCGCCTGCGCGGCGTAAATGGAGTTGAGCATTACGGTGGTAGAGCCGGCGGTGGGGTTCTTCATGCCCACAGGCACCGAAATGCCGCTCGATACCAGGCGATGCTCCTGGTTCTCAACCGAGCGCGCACCCACGGCGACATAGCTCAGCAGGTCGATGAGGTACTGGTAGTTCGACGGGTAGAGCATCTCATCGGCGGTAAAGAAGCCGGTCTCCTCGATGACACGCAGGTGCATGTGGCGGATGGCCTTAACGCCTTCGAGCAGGTCATCGGGCGCCTCGGGGTCGGGGTTGTGCAGCAGGCCCTTGTAGCCGGTGCCCTTGGTGCGCGGCTTGTTGGTGTAAACACGCGGGATGATGATGAGCTTGTCCTTGACCTCCTCGGCGGTTTTGGCCAGGCGGTTCATGTACTCGAGCACCGAGTCCTCGCGATCGGCAGAGCACGGGCCAATGATGAGCACCTTGCGTGCGTCCTCGCCGGTAAAGACCTTGGCGACCTCGGCATCGAATGCCTGCTTCTTGGCAGTAAGCTCGGCGGAAAGCGGCATTTCCTCGCGGATCTCCATGGGGATCGGCAGCCTGCGTTTGAATTCCATGGCCATACGGGGCCTCCTTTATCAATTAACGGCAACAATTGGCGAATTCTCGAATGCTCGGCATTATCCGCTGTCGCACGCTAAAGTGCAAGCGAAACCTACCGAAAAGGGACAGGTTTATTTCGGTCGGTTTTATCTGGGGAAATGTCGGCACTCGCCGGAAGGGGGGCCGGCGTACGACATGCTGGAGCAAGTTGGATCTTCTGTGGCATACCCCGTGGACAAAAAATGGCAAATATGAGTACTGTTGCTAGCTTAGTATCATATCGACCTTATAAGATATTAGACACAACAGTAGATATGTTCATTAACGTTGGCACGCAGAAGCATGCTACCGGGCGTTTTGATCAATTTGAAGGCATATCTAGGCCGCAAAGACGTCGTTTGGGGCAGTTTTGGCTGTTACTAAAAAGGTGACAGTACTCATATTTGCCATTTTTTGCCCACGGGGTCTTGAGGGAGAGCGTCAATCAGGTTCCAGGGGAGGCGTTTCGAGGCCCAAAGGACACAAAACGGGGGCGCAGGTTGTCCTGCGCCCCCGTTCTCGGGCGTTATTCGTTCCCTGCGGCAGAATTTACGCCGCTTCGTCGAACTGCGAGTTGTACAGGTCGGCGTAGAAGCCGCCTTGGGCGAGCAGCTCATCGTGCGTGCCCTTCTCGACGATGTCGCCGTCGCGAATTACCAAGATCACGTCGGCGTTGCGGATCGTGGACAGGCGGTGCGCGATGACAAAGCTGGTGCGGCCCTGCATCAGCGCATCCATGGCGCGCTGAATGAGCTCCTCGGTGCGGGTATCCACGTTGGAGGTCGCCTCGTCCAGAATCAGCGCCGGGCGGTCGGCCAAAATGGCGCGAGCGATGGTCACGAGCTGGCGCTGGCCCTGCGACAGGTTCGTGCCTTCCTCATTGATCATAAAGTCGTAGCCGCCGGCGAGCGTATGGATAAAGTGGTCGCAGCGTGCGGCGCGCGCGGCGGCCTCGACCTCGGCGTCAGTCGCATCGGGACGTCCGTAGCGGATGTTCTCGCGGATGGTGCCGTTAAACAGCCAGGTATCCTGCAGCACCATGGCAAACTCGCCGCGCAGTGCCGCGCGGTCCCAGTCGCGCACGTCGACGCCCTCGACGCGCAGCGAACCGCCGTCCACGTCGTAGAAACGCTGCAGCAGCTTAATGAGCGTGGTCTTGCCGGCGCCGGTGGGGCCGACGATGGCGATGGTCTGACCGGGCTGTGCCTCGCAGCTAAAGTCGTGGATGATGGTCTTGTCGGGCGTGTAGCCAAACTTGACGTGGTCGAACTCAACGTGGCCGGGGCGCTTCTCGGGAATCTGGGCGTCGGCCTTCTGCTCCTCCTCGGGCGCGGCGAGGAACTCAAAGACGCGCTCGGTGGCGGCGGCCATCGACTGCATCGTGTTGCTCACGTTGCCCAGCTGCTGCACCGGCTGCGTAAAGTTGCGCACGTACTGGATAAAGCTCTGGATGTCGCCGGGCGTGGCGTTGCCGGTCAGCGCGAGCTGCGCACCCACCACGACGACGCCCACGTAGCCCATGTTGCCCACCAAGCTCATAAGCGGCATCATCAGGCCCGATAGGAACTGCGAGCGCCAGCCACTAATAAAGAGACGGTCGTTTTGACGGTCGAACTCCTCGATCGAGGCCTCGGCGCGGTCGAACACCTGAATGACGTTCTGGCCGGCAAAGTCCTCCTCGATAATGCCGTTGACGGTGCCCAGAACCTGCTGCTGCTCTCGGAAGTACGGCTGCGAGAAGTGAATCATCACGGCAAGGATAATCGCGGCAGCCGGCAGCGTGAGCACGGTGACGCCGGTGAGCGGCAGACTGATCGACAGCATCATGACGAGCACGCCGATAATCTGCGTGACAGACGTGATGAGCTGCGTCACGCTCTGGTTGAGCGACTGGCCGAGCGTATCGACGTCGTTGGTGATGCGACTGAGTACGTCGCCCTTGCTGTGGCCGTTGAAGTAACTCATCGGAACGACGGCGATCTTGGCGGCGATCTCCTTGCGCATGCGATAACAAATCTTTTGCGTGACGCCGGTCATGAGCCAGCCTTGGATCAAGCTGCAGGCAGAGCTCGCCAGATACAGACAGAGCAAAAAGCCGAGCGTCTTGGCGATCCAGGCAAAGTCGACATCGCCGGTGCCGTTGACCTTGGCAACCAAGCCCTCGAACAGCTTAGTCGTAACCTGGCCGAGCACCTTGGGCCCCACAATGTTAAAGATGACCGAGCACACGGCAAAGGCGACGGCGGCAAACACGGCAATCTTGTGCTGGCCGATATAGCCGAGCAGCTGCCTCATGGTGCCCTTAAAGTCCTTGGCCTTTTCGCCACGGCGCATGCCACCCATGCGGCCCATGGGACCACGCTGGCGGGTGGGCTTGGGAATCTGAGTCTTGGTCTCGTCTGCCATTAGCGCTCGCCTCCTTCCATGACGGCTGCAATTTCTTCTTGGGTAAGCCCCAACTCCTCGGCGGAAAGCTGCGACTGTGCGATCTCCAAGTACGCCGGGCAGCTGCGTAGCAGCTCCTCGTGCGCGCCGGTGCCCACCACGTGGCCGTCGTCGAGCACGATGATCTGGTCGGCGTGCATGATGGTCGCGATGCGCTGGGCCACGACCACGAGTGCGGCGTCGGTGACGTTTTTGGCGAGCTCCTCGCGCAGGCGCGCGTCGGTCTTGTAGTCGAGCGCGCTAAACGAATCGTCGAACACCACGACCTCGGGCTTTTTGGCCAACGCGCGTGCGATGGCCAGACGCTGGCGCTGACCGCCCGAGACATTGGAGCCGCCCTGGCTGATGGGGGAGTCGTAGCCGCCCTCGCGCTCGGCGATAAAGTCCTCGGCCTGGGCGATGTGTGCCGCCTGGCGCATGTCGTCATCGCTCACCATGTCGCCGGCAAACTTGAGGTTGCTCTCGACGGTACCCGAGAACAGACGACCCTGCTGCGGAATATAACCAATGCGGCGGCGAAGCTCGGAAAGGGTCATGTCGCGCACGTCGATGCCGTCGAGCGAAATGCTGCCGCCCGTGACGTCGTACAGGCGCGGAATCAGCTGCACAAGCGTGGACTTGCCCGAGCCTGTGGAGCCAATGATGCCGAGCATCTGACCGGCATGCGTGGTGAAGTTCACGCCGCTGATGACATCGGCGCGGGCATCGGGATACTGGAAGCTCACGTCGCGGAAGGTGAGCTCACCGCGCGGAGCGCTGGCCGCGGGCAGTTTAGGCGAGACGGGGTCGTTGATGCTCGTGGGGCAAGTGATGACCTCTTCCACGCGCTCGGCTGCGACCTCGGCACGGGGTAGGATGACCGACACCATGGTGAGGATCATAAACGCCATGACGATCTGCATGGTATAGGAGATAAACGCCATCATGTTGCCGACCTGCATCACGCCGTCGGACACGCCCTGCGCGCCAAACCAGACGATAAGCACGGTGATGCAGTTCATGACGAGCATCATGAGCGGCATCATAAAGCTCATGGCGCGGTTGGTGTAGAGCTGCGTGGTCATCAGGTCGAGCGACGCCTTGTCAAAACGCTCGAGCTCATGCTCCTCGCGGTTGAACGAACGGATAGGCATAAGGCCGTCGAGCAGCTCGCGGGCGGTAAGGTTCACACGGTCCACAAAGCTCTGCATCTTTTTGAACTTGGGCATGGTGAGGCCCATAAGCACGCCGACGACGGCCGAGACCGCGATGATGGCCACGGCGATGGTCCACTCCAGGCCGGTGTGGTTGGCCAGGACGCGCATGACAGCGACGATGCCCATGACGGGGGCCATCAGGCACATGCGGATGAACAGGGTTGCGGCCATCTGGATCTGCTGAATGTCGTTGGTGCAGCGGGTGATGAGCGAGGCCTGGCTAAACTTGCCCACCTCGGCCGGCGAGAAGTGCATAACCTTGTTGAAGGTCTCGCGGCGCAGGTCGCGGGCGATGGAACAGGCGGTGCGCGAGGCCACGGCACCGGTCAGGATTGTGGCGACGAGCGACACGAGGCACAGACCAAACATCGTGGTCGCCATGCGGCTCAGGTAGGCGTTCTGCACGTCAGCGGGGTCGATGCCCTGCGCCTTGTACTCGTCCTGTACATAGCTCACGGCGCGCTGAGTGACGATGGAGCCCGACATGGAGCCCATTTTGTCCGCCATTTGGTTGGCGCCCTCGACGAGCTTGCTTTGGTCTACCAGACCGCCCTCGACACCCAGGCGCAGGCTCTTCATGGTGATCTTACCGCCGTCGGCATCAATCTGCTTTTGCATATTCTGCGCCGCTGCGGCCTTCTGCTGCATCTCGGCGAGCTGCTCGGGCGTCATCGCTGCCATTTGCTCGGGCGTGGGCATGGCTTGGGCGCCGCTGTTGTCTTTCTCGCTGGACGCGCCCATCATGTCGCCCATGGAGCTGGCGTCGATGCCTTGGTTGAGCGAAAGGACGACGGTCTCGGGCAGGCTCATGATATCGGCAATCTTGCCGCCGTCGGCGCGCTCCTCCTCGGTGCCCTTGTACGCTCGAATGCCGTTATTGTCCGCCTTGCTAAACACGGCCTCCACAGCTTTGGCGTCCTTGGCGCTCATAAAGAGTTCGAGGTCGTCGAGCGATTCGGCACGAATGGTGTCGGGCACGGGCGAGGCGATGCCGCCTTGCTGCACGCCCACGTCGACGATGTCGCTCATATAGGTAGGCAGTGCCAGATCGGCGTTACAGCTGATTACGATAAGTACGATAGCTGCGAACAGTGCTGGGACATGCTTTTTAAAGAGCTTGAGAATCCTCACTCGGCATCTCTCCTTTCTTGATTGCGGTCGATAATTTCGTTGAAACGCCTTAGAAGGCGCACCATCTCTTGGGTATCTGTTTCGCCGAGCTGCTCGAGGAAGGCCGCGGTGCGGTCCTCGAATTCCCGACGCTTGATTTCGAGATCATGGAATCCCTTGTCGGTCACCGTGACGTGTACGCGACGACGGTCGGTCTTTGAGTGTTCGCGCTCGACCCAGCCCTTGGCCTCTAGGGCGCGCAGGATGTTGGCGATGCGGGCGCTCGAGACCCAAGCGCGATCAGCGAGTTCGCTCGGCGTGAGCGAACCACCAGCGAGTATGAGGGCGCGCATGACAGCCATCTCGCCGCCGAGAGCTTTGTCCGCAAAGCGCGAAATGCGCTGATGCATGCTGCCAAACTCAGTTAAGAGCTGACGCCCAAGCTCATAGAAATCGGTATCTTCCACCGAAAACCCCTAACACTAGAAACTATTTTCAGTGAAAGATGATACCCATGTACGCGCACCCTAACCGGCAGATTTTGAGGCATGTCCCAAAAATCTACGTGGCTGCCAGTCAATATAAAGAGCGTATAAAGACTTAAAATCATTCAATAATTGTAGCGTTTCAAAGAATTATCATGCACGCGGTTAGGCGAGGGGTTGTCACCACCATGACGACTGGGACTCATATAATCGCCACGTGCGATGCTCCAACTTCCCGCAAGGAGACACCTTATATAAAGGGGGATGGAGTCATGGCATTTGACTTCACGGGCAAGACCGCGATTGTCACGGGCGGCACTCAGGGCATTGGCCTCGAGATCGCCAAGGGCATCGTCGCGGGCGGCGGACACGTCGCGCTCATCGCAAGGAACGCTGCTAAGGGCGAGGCCGCTGTGGCCGAGCTTGGCGAGGGCAACAAGTTCTATCAGCTCGATGTTGCCGATGCGCCCAAGGCGCGTGAGACCGTCGAGCAGATTTTTACGGACCTGCCGCAAACCAACATCCTGATCAACTGCGCTGGCGTCATCAGCACCAAGAAGTTCGACGAGATCGATGACACCGAGTGGCGTCGTACCATCGACATCAACCTCAACGGTACCTTCACTATGATGAACGCCGTGTACCCGCACTTTAAGGCGGCCCATGCCGGCACTATCGTCAACGTGAGCTCTGTTGCTGGCAAGATCGGTGGTGGCCTGCTCGGCACCGCGGCTTACGCGAGCTCCAAGGCCGGTGTTAACGGTCTAACCAAGGCAGTCGCCAAGGAAGGCGGCAAGTTTGGCGTCCGCTGCAACGCCGTGTGCCCGTCGCTCACCCTTACCGATATGACCTCGATTCTCTCTGACGAGAACTCTCAGCGCATCATCAACGGTATTCCTCTGGGCCGCGCCGCCCAGGCCAGCGAGCCTGCGCAGATGGTGCTCTTCTTCGCTTCCGACCTCGCCAGCTTCGTGAACGGCGAGATTGGTGACTGCGACGGTGGCATCGTTCTGGACGGGTAATACCCCGCGACGTTAATTCGGCGACGGCTCCTGCGACTCGGGACCGTCGCCTTCTTTCTGGCACAGGAGCGTGTGACCGCGTGTCGCACGCATCAAAAGGAGATATAAATGAGTGAATCGACTGCGGTGGAGGCGCCGGCAACAAAAGAGCCGTTCTTTAAGATGTCCACCATCCCGGGCGCCAATATCTTGGTGCCGCTTCTGTTGGGCTGCCTGCTCAACACGCTGTTCCCCGACCTGTTCAAAACGCTCGGCAGCTTTACGCTCGGCATGACCCAGCAGGGCGCAGGCCCGCTTGTTGGCGCTTTTTTGCTCATCGTCGGTACGACGATTTCGTTTAAGAGCGCTCCTGCCGCCGCTGCCCGCGGCGCCATCATCATCGCCGTCAAGCAGATCGTGGTCGTTGCCGTGTCGCTGCTCATCCTTTATGTGTTCAACGACAACCTGTTTGGCATCTCTGCCATGGTGATGCTGGCCGCTTGCACGGGTGCCAACAACGCTATGTACGCTGGACTGATGGGCACCATGGGCAACGAGGCCGAGCGTGGCGCCGTCGCCATCACCACGCTGGTTGTCGGCCCTCCGGTCACGATGATCGTGCTCGGCGCTGCCGGTCAGGCTCCGATCGGCTGGTCGCTCGTGGGCGCCATCCTGCCGATCGTCGTCGGCATTATTCTGGGTAACCTCTTCCCGAGCTTTAAGAAGATGATGGCACCGGCACTTTCCGCCATCATCGTGCTCGTCTTCTTTGCCATGGGCTCGACCATGACCTTTGGCCAGCTTATCAACGGTGGTCTTCCCGGCATCCTGCTCGGCGTGATCTGCTCGGTGGTCTTTGCAATTCCCGTCATCGCGGTCGATAAGCTCACGGGCGGTACGGGTGTCGCAGGTGCGGCCATTTCGAGCTGCGCCGGAGCCAATGTGGCCACGCCTGCTGCCATGGCAAGCGTCAACGAGGCCATGTACGGCGGCGCGGTGCTCGCGACGGCTACGGCGCAGGTCGCAGCATGTGCTATCGTGACGGCCATTTTGACCCCGCTGGTCACCAGCTGGTGCTACAAGCATTTTGAGGGTCAGGGCCACAGCAAGGCAACGACCGACAAGGCCGCCGCAGCCGCCTAATGCCAAGCGGCAATCAAAGCTAAATAACTAACCATGCCACAGGGCGGTCCCGGGGGAAATCCCGTGGCCGCCCTGCAGTTTCTGCGGGGTCTCTGGGGCACTTTACCCTGCTAAAACTGGCATAACAGCTAGAGTGAACGTCGTACAAAGGCAAGGAAAAATACCAAACAAATCGGTGAACGGTAGTTGTTCGCGCTCGCATTTCCTGCGGATTTGTTAAAAACGCACTAATGGTATAAAAAAAGAAACATATAACAGCCCTGATGAAGGGGGTGGCTATGTTATCCTTCTCAAACGGGTGAAATCTTGGGTTTTGGGTTGCAGTTCCAAGGTGGACAAACGTTTTTCCCTATACCAACGTGTGGTGAAGAACGGAAGAAGCCGGTAGTGCAAGCCGATAATTCAAGAATTCAATAAGCAGCGGTGTGAGAGAGCGCCGCATTACACGTAACTAGGAGCGTGGTTACACAATGCAGGAGGCATGGGAAGGCTTCAAGGAAGGCATCTGGACGGGAGAGGTTGACGTCCGAGACTTCATCCAGAAGAACTACACCCCCTACGAGGGCGACGAGTCGTTCCTCGCCGGCCCGACCGAGCGTACCAAGGAGCTGTGGGGCGAGGTTCTCGACCTGCTGCTCAAGGAGCGCGAGCAGGGCGGCGTCCTCGATATGGACACCAAGACCGTCACGGGTATCGTGAGCCACCCCGCTGGCTACATCGATAACGCCCATCGCGACAAGGAGACCATCGTCGGCCTCCAGACCGACAAGCCGCTCAAGCGCGCGCTGCACGTCAACGGTGGTATCCGCATCGCCTGCCAGGCTGCCAGCCAGCACGGCTACAAGATCGACGAGAACGTTGTCGAGCGCTACACCTTCGAGCGCAAGACCCACAACGCCGGCGTCTTCGATGTCTACACCCCCGAGATGCGCGCCTGCCGTTCGGCCCACATCATCACTGGTCTGCCCGATGGCTATGGCCGCGGCCGCATCATCGGCGACTACCGTCGTGTCGCCCTGTACGGTGTCGACTACCTGATCAAGGACAAGGAGGCCCAGAAGGCTTCCACCCCGACGGTCATGACCGCCGACAACATCCGCGATCGCGAGGAGCTGCAGGAGCAGATCCGCGCCCTCGGCGAGCTCAAGATGATGGCCGAGACCTATGGTTTCGATATTTCCAACCCTGCTACCAACACGCAGGAGGCCATCCAGTGGATGTACTTCGCCTACCTCGCTGCCGTCAAGGAGCAGAACGGCGCCGCTATGTCCATCGGCCGTACCTCTACGTTCATCGACATCTACGCTGAGCGCGACCTTGCCAACGGCACCTTCACCGAGGAGCAAATCCAGGAGTTCGTGGATCACTTCATCATGAAGCTCCGCATGGTCAAGTTTGCCCGTACCCCCGAGTACCAGGCCCTGTTCACCGGCGATCCGCAGTGGGTCACCGAGTCCATCGGCGGCATGGGCGTCGACGGCCGTACGCTCGTTACCAAGATGAGCTACCGCTACCTGCACACGCTTGAGAACATGGGCACCAGCCCCGAGCCCAACATGACCGTTCTGTGGTCGACCCGTCTGCCCGAGAACTTCAAGAAGTTCTGCGCCAAGACTTCTGTCGCCAGCTCCTCGATCCAGTACGAGAACGACGACCTCATGCGCGTTTACCACGGCGACGACTACGGCATCGCCTGCTGCGTGTCCTCCATGCGCATCGGCAAGGAGATGCAGTTCTTCGGCGCCCGTGCCAACCTGGCCAAGTGCCTGCTGTATGCACTCAACGGCGGTGTTGACGAGGTCTCCAAGAAGCAGGTCGGCCCCAAGTACCGCGCCGTCGAGGGCGACACGCTCGATTACGACGACGTTGTGGCCAAGTACAACGACATGATGAAGTGGCTCGCTGGCGTGTACGTCAACTCGCTGAACATCATTCACTACATGCACGACAAGTATTGCTACGAGCGCATCCAGATGGCTCTGCACGACAAGCACGTGCATCGCTGGTTCGCTACGGGCATCGCTGGCCTTTCCGTCGTGGCCGACTCCCTGTCCGCCATCAAGTACGCCAAGGTCCACCCCGTCCGTGACGAGAACGGCATCATCGTCGACTTCGAGACCGAGGGCGAGTTCCCCAAGTACGGTAACGATGACGACCGCGTCGACCAGATCGCTCACGACGTTGTGCACCAGTTCATGGAGTACATCCGCATGAACGACACCTACCGCAACTCCGTGCCCACGACCTCGGTTCTGACCATCACCTCCAACGTCGTGTACGGCAAGAAGACCGGCTCCACGCCCGACGGCCGCAAGGCTGGCCAGCCGTTCGCCCCGGGTGCTAACCCCATGCACAAGCGCGATAGCCACGGCGCCATCGCTTCGCTGTCTTCGGTTTCCAAGCTCCCGTTCCGCGATGCTCAGGACGGCATCTCTAACACCTTCTCCATCATCCCGAGTGCGCTCGGCAAGGAGGACCAGGTGTTCTTTGGCGATATCGACCTTGATCAGCTGGGCGAGTAACTATTGTTAGTGCTATACTAACAATAACGATTACTGATTAGTGCGCCGGTTTCGGCCGGCGCCTATCAATCGAAGGAGACACATTATGAAGGTTTCTGAAGTTTCCGAGACTCAGGCCGATAACCTGGTCCACATGCTCGACGCTTACGCCGAGAAGGGTGGCCACCACCTGAACATCAACGTCTTCAACCGTGAGACGCTGCTCGACGCTCAGGCTCACCCCGAGAAGTACCCGCAGCTGACCATCCGCGTTTCCGGCTATGCCGTGAACTTCCACACGCTCACCAAGGAGCAGCAGGACGAAGTCATTTCGCGTACCTTCCACAACAAGTTCTAAAGGGACTCAACTCCCACCGGAGACCCGGCAAGGCCTACGCACTTTGCCTCTCAAACGTCCTCGCCGCTTCGCGGCTGCGGAATGTTTGCGAGACAAAGTGCTCCCGGCCTTGCCGGGTCTCCTGCGTTGTCGCCCTTTAGGGAACCACGCTAAATCAAAATTGGTGTCCTCGGACATGCAAAGAGGCTCGCTGCGCACTTCGTGCGGCGAGCCTCTTTGCGTCCTGCGGAATATTTTGGGAGGTAGCCCAAACAGCCTTGGCTGGGTCCTGTGTAGTCACCCTTTAGGCGGAACTCTCCTAATTATTTGGATGAGTCGTTTACTTACTTGTACTGTTACCGTCTTCCCGCTCTTGTTGGGGTATGCTTTGTTCGTATGTAAACGTATGACATGTTGATGGGGGAGGGTGCTATGGCTCGCGAGAGTGCTCGTTCTAAGGATACGGCTAAGCCTGGCATCAAGGAAGTTGCGGCGGTGGCGGGGGTTTCGCCTACTACGGTATCTCGTGTGCTTAATAATCGTGGCTATATTAGCCAAGAGACCCGCGATAAGGTCCATGCCGCGATGAAGCGCATCAACTATACGCCCAACGATATCGCTCGTGCCATGCTCAACGGTCGCCTGAATCTTATCGGTATGATCGTCCCCTATGTCAGCAGCCCGTTTCATGCACAAGCGGTTCAAGCCGTTGAGCGTACCCTGGCCGAAAACGGTTTTAAGATGCTGCTGTGCAATAGTGCCAATCGACCCGAGCTTGAGCGCTCTTATATCGATATGCTTCGGCGCAATATGGTTGATGGCGTCATTGTCAACTCGCTTAATATCGGTGCCGAGGCGTATGCCGAGATGGGTTTGAGTCTGGTTGGTATCGACTGCGACCTTGGCGAGGCCTCTGTTCAGATTGCGAGCGACAGCTATAGTATCGGCGAACTTGCCACGCGTCGCCTGATCGATGACGGGTGTTCGCGCATCCTGTGCCTGCGCAGCAATAGCCGCATGCGCATGCCTGCCAATAAGCGTACCGATGCCTACCTCGATGTTGTTGAGCAGGCCGGTTTGCCCGCGCTTGTCCGTGAGGTCGAGTTCGTTAAGCCCGACGACGAAAAGAGCGCGGTCGTTGCGAAGATCCTCGATGAGAACCCCGATATTGACGGCATCTTTGCGGGAGACGACACGATGGCGGCTATCTGTCTTAACGTGATGAAGCAGCGCGGCTTGAGCGCTCCGGGCGATATTAAGGTCGTGGGCGCGGATGGTGCCCGCCGCACTATGACGTTTATGCCTGACTTAACAACCGTTCGCCAAGATATCGATCGCATCGGAGAGCTCGCGGCGCAATCCATCATTGCTCTTATTAACGGCGAAAAGCCCGAATCGAATATCAAGCTCCCCGTTGAACTCATTGAGGGTAAAACCGCGTAGTTCATCCCGTGCCAAAAGAATTCCTCAAACACCTCTGATGACCGTTCGCCGGCATATGTCAACCGTTTGCCGACGACTGGAACTGCGAAAAGACGTATTGGTGTGAAAACGTTTGACATATGAAAACGATTGACATATCTTGCAGTTGTACCGAGTTAGTATCTCGTGAGAAAGGAAGTCTCGGATGCACAAGGTGTATTACCAGCCTGAGGGAATTTGGGTAGGCGACATCATGCCGTACGGCGAGGACGGCACGTTCTATCTCTATCATCAGCGTGACACGCGAAACCCCGGACCTTTCGGAGAGCCGTTTGGCTGGGCACTCGCGACAACCAAGGACTTCGTCAATTACAAAGACTTTGGCGAGAGCCTTGAGCGTGGCGGCGACGAGGAAGTCGACCAGTATGTTTATGCCGGCACGGTGTTTAAGGTGGGCGACAAGTACCATGCGCTCTACACTGGTTGCAATCGCGATAAGGTCAAGGCACGCTTGATGAAGCAGGTTCTTCTTCACGCAACGAGTGACGACGCCGTCAAGTGGGAGAAGAACATCGCCGAGACGCTGCTTCCGCCCCAGGAGGGTTACGATGACCGCAACTGGCGCGATCCCTTTGTGCTTTGGGATGAGGAGAACGAAGAGTACATGCTCATCCTCGGCACGCGTGTGGGCGAGGACAAGCGTCTGATGACCGGTCGTCTGGTCAAGTTCACCTCCAAGGACCTGGATACCTGGGAGTTCCAGGGCGACTGGTGGAATCCGGGCCTGTACACCATGTTCGAGATGCCTGATCTCTTTAAGATGGGCGACTGGTGGTATCTGGTGTTCTCCGAGTACAGTGATGGCAACAAGACCCGTTACCGCATGTCTCGCTCTATCAACGGTCCTTGGATCACTCCTGCGGACGATTCCTTCGATGGCCGCGCGTACTATGCCGCGCGTACCGCATTTGACGGCGAGCGCCGCGTTCTCTTTGGTTGGGTTCCTACGCGTGACGAGGGCGGCGACCCCAGCTCTTACCTGTGGGGTGGCACCTTTATGCCCCTCGAGATCGTTCAGCGTGCCGACGGAACGCTCGGCACCAAGCTTCCTGACAGCATGCTTGGCGCCTTTGGCGAGGCTAAGGCAGTCGAGGCCTTTGAGCTCTCCTGCGAGTCGGGCAAGGTCGAGCAGGTGCTCGCCGCGGATGCCGGTTCCACCTATATGCTCGATGCCGACATCGAGCTCGCCGGTGACGCTGCCGGCTTCTCGGTGAAGCTTGCCGAGGACGCCGAGTCCGGTCTTGCCTATGAGTTCCGCGCCAACCTGCGTGAGGGCAAGCTCGAGTTTACGGCGGCCCCCCAGTATCCGTGGTTCCAGGTCAACAACATGGGCCTCGAGCGTCCGTTGTTCTTTAAGGGCGAGGGCACTCATCATGTGCGCCTGGTCGTTGACGACGATATCGCGACCATCTTTGTCGATGATGTTGCGCTTAACGCTCGATTCTGCAATAAGCAGGGCCAGGGTGTGGCGCTGACGGTCACCGACGGTACGCTTAAGTGCGCAAATGCAACGATCGCGTCTCTGTAATGGCATCAAAACGTCTTATGATTTCGTAAAGGAATGGAGAGGAACATGGACTACAAAGTAGTGTCTCAGCAAGTCGTCGATAACGTCGGCGGTCTGGAGAACATCGAGGGCGCCACGCATTGCGTTACGCGTCTGCGTCTGGTGCTCAAGGATACGAGCAAGTACAACAAGGCCGAGCTCGAGAACATCGATGGCGTCAAGGGCGTGCTGTACAACAGCGGCCAGCTCATGATCATCTTCGGTACCGGTACCGTCAACAAGGTTTACGATGAGTTTATGGCTCTGACGGGCGTTAAGGAGATCAGCGCTTCCGAGGTCAAGGGCGCCGAGGCGGACAAGAAGGGCAAGTTCTTCTCGGTCCTCAAGGTATTCTCGGACATCTTTATCCCCATCATTCCCGCTTTCGTCGGCGCTGCTATCATCATCGGCCTTAAGTCGCTGATCGTTGCCAACGGCCTCTTTGGCATGGAGGGCAGCCTCGCCGATCACAGCGAGTTCCTCAAGAACCTCGCAAGCTTCTTTGCCATTATCGCCACCACCTTCGACTACCTACCTGTCCTGGTTATGTACAGCGCGGTCAAGCGTTTTGGCGGTAACCCGATCCTGGGCATCCTCGTCGGTATCGTCATGGTTCACCCGAGCCTTATGAACCGTAACACGTTCGTTATGGACCCGACGGGTGCTGAGTACTGGAACTTCGGTCCGCTCTCCATTCCCATGGTTGCTTTCCAGGGCGGCGTGTTCCCTGCAATCCTGACTGCCTGGTTTATGGCCAAGGTCGAGAAGATTGCCCAGAAGTACATCCCCGAGGTCGTTTCGTTCGTCTTTGTCCCGACCGTTACCCTGATTCTTGCTAACGTCGCCCTGTTCACCGTGTTCGGCCCGCTCGGCAACCTGATCGGCGACGTCCTCGCCGGCGTAATCGATATCCTGTACAACAGGATGGGCGTCTTCGGTGCCTTTGTCTTTGCCGCATTCCTGCAGCCGCTCGTCGTTACCGGTACGCATCAGTTCATCCAGGGTATCGAGGCAAACCTCGTTGCCACGACTGGCTTCAACTACATCCAGGCAATCTGGTCGGTTTCCATCATCGCCCAAGGCGGCGGCGCCATCGGCATGTACCTCATTCACAAGAAGCATTCCAAAGAGCGCAACATCTGCATGTCGTCCTTTATCCCGACGCTGGTCGGTATCTCCGAGCCCGCAATCTTTGCTGCAAACATGCGCTACTCGATCATCCCGTTCATCTGCGCTTGCATCGGTGCAGGCTGCGGCGGTGCCTTCGTGAAGCTCTTTGAGGTGCGCGCCATCGGTCAGGGTCTGACCGGCGTGCTTGGCCTGCTCATCGTTACGCCCGAGACGCTCGTGTGGTATGTGGCTGGCAATCTCATCGCCTTCATCGTGCCGATCGTCTTGATCTTTGCCTACAACAAGGCAAAGGGCGTGCCGACCACCGATGAAGAGGGCGCTGGCGCTGGCTTCGACGTTAGCTTCTAGTTGAGCCGTTCAGCGTAATGTGCGGATAAGTCCATTTGGGGAAGGGCGTTCGGCTCGTGTGAGTCGAGCGTCCTTTCCTATAGACGAGAAGGTCAATGGCGATGTTTAATCAAAAAAACAAGGTGATGCGTGCGGACTATGAGCAGTGGCGTGCCGGACAGGATGAGACGGCGGCTCGCATCGCGTCCGACCCCGATAGGCTTTTGTTCCATGTGGAGCCTGAGCTTGGCTGGCTCAACGACCCCAATGGTTTGGTTCAGATTGGTGATACGTATCACATCTATCATCAATACGATCCGTTCGATGCTGCGCATGGCGGTCCAGTGCTTTGGAACCATCTGGCGACAAAGGATTTTGTGACGTACGAGAATCACGGTCCCGTGCTGTTCCCCGATTCCGATTTGGATTCGAGTGGAGCGTATTCTGGTTCTGCCTTTGTACGTGATGGCAAGATTCACTACTTCTATACCGGCAACGTTAAGCATTTTGACCGTGATGATTACGACTACGTGTTGACGGGCCGTGAGCAAAACCAGATTCATATGGTTGCCGAGAATCCCGACGAATTGGGCGAGAAGCGCATAGCTGTTGGGCCGGTCGATTACCCCGACGATATCGGTACGCACGTGCGCGACCCCAAGATCCTTGAACACGACGGTATCTACTACATGGTTCTGGGCGCTCGTACGAAAGACGACCGTGGCTGCGTACTTGTCTATACCTCGCGCAATCTTGAGGACTGGAGCTATGCGACGCGCATTGAGTTGGGCGAGAAGTTTGGCTTTATGTGGGAGTGCCCCGATCTGTTTGAGCTCGATGGCGAGCTTATTCTCGTTTGCTGTCCGCAGGGTGTGCCTGCCGATGGTTGGCGTTACCGCAATCCGCATCAGTGCGTGTGGTTCCCCGTCGAGGCCGATTGGGAGGCGCCGAGCTTTAAAATCGTCGGGAAGGGCATGCCCCCGATGGTCGATGCCGGTTTTGATTTCTATGCCCCGCAGTCCTTTGAGGACGCTGCGGGTCGGCGTTTGATGATCGGATGGTCGGGTTGCCCCGATGCGACGACAGAAAGCCCGACGGCGGCGCGCGGGTGGCAGTGCGCGCTGACGATGCCGAGAGAGCTGAGCATGCGCGGCGGCAAGCTCTGCCAGTGGCCGGCGCACGAGATTGAGAGGATGCGCGGCGATTGCGTTCGTGCTGTAGGCGGTGAGACCGTTGAGGAGCCGGGACGCCTGTTTGATGTCGTGGTTTCCTGCGAGGGAGCCAAGATGATCGAGCTCGAAATCCGCAAGGGTGTCTTTGTGCGTTATACGGACGGGATGCTTACCCTCGATATGGGCGACGAAGGCTATGGACGCGACCAGAGGTCGATCGAGCTCGGCGAACTTCGCGACCTGCGCGTGCTTTCGGACACTACGATGGTCGAGATTTTTGCCAACGGTGGCGAGGCGGCACTTACGAGCCGTACCTATTCGCCGGCGGTTCCGGCGATGGCGCTGAACGCCGAGGGTGCGGCGTCGATGGATTTCTACCGCCTCGCTCATTAACCGTGCATGGAGCACGATTGGACTTGTTGGGCGGAATGTGTCGCAGTTGCCGCGGCCAGCTACCGCTTATCGCGTATAGCGACCGTTTGCGGAATAAGTAACACTCCTTAATAAACCGTGTAGAATCTCAGATAAGCACGGAGTTTTCCAGGGAGACGCTGTCCTTTGTTGTGTGCAAGGGACGGCGTCTCTTTGGCGCTTGGAGGCCGTTCTACAGCAGGACGGTGGACGTGCGTCATATATTAAAAAACCAACGTCGAGATGGGTCGTGATAAGAATGGGCAAGTATGTAATCGTGGTTGAGTCTGGGTCGGATGTGACGCCAGAGCTCTGCGAGCGCTACGGCATCGTGCGCGTGCCCATGCATGTCACGATTGGTGACGAGACCGTCGAGGACGGCTCGATCGATCCGCTCGAGATTTATTCGCGCTGCAACGAGTTTGGTGTGATGCCCAAGACCAGTGGCTGTTCGCCAGCGGATTTTGCGTATGCGTACGACCGCATCCATGCCGAGCAACCCGACGCGACTATTTTGCATCTTGCATATTCCGAGGCCACGACCTGTTCGCATCAGTCCTCTAAGATTGCGGCTCAGGGGCGCGACTACGTGTTCTCCATGGACACGCGCTTTGTCTCGGTGGGCCAGTCGCTCGTTGTCGTCGAGACCGCCAAATACATCGAGGCTCACCCCGATGTCACCGTCGACGAAATCTTTGCATTTACGAACTCCGTCATGGACCGCGTGCTGCTGGGCTTTGTTCCTACGGACCTTGCCTTCCTTAAGGCGGGCGGTCGCTTGTCCAACGTCGCGTTCCTGGGCGCCCATCTGCTCAAGATTAAGCCCTGCATTGAGGTGACGGGTGGTAAGTTCGTGGCGACCAAGAAGTTCCGCGGCTCTATGCTCAAGTGCGCCCGTGCCTTTATTGATCACATGGTAGAGAAGGGCGAGATCGACTACTCGCATATTGGCCTGGCGTATTCGGTAGGCCTTTCCGAGGAATTGCGCGACGACATGGAAGTCTATGCGCACGGCCTGGGCTTTAAGGACGTTACCTGGACTCAGGTCGGCGGCGTCATCTCGAGCCATTGCGGCCCGACCGCCTTCGGCGCGGTGCTCACACTCAAGGCGTAAAGGCCTGGCGTCTATCGATTTCTATTGCCACGGCGGCGGGCGGGTTGCGATAACCCTCCCGCCGCTCTTGCGTGGGGTCAAATAGAACAATCCAATTGACCGCTAAACCATTTCACCATCATGCGTATGGGCTAGAATGGCTCTGGCATTTTAATTGGTTGCACCCAAGGAGAGGCAAGGTAGCGCGAATGGCAGAAATGACGCTTGAGGGTGTGGACGCTCGTCCCGAGGACTCTGCGTTTGCCCTTGGCCGCGTGCATTCAATCGAGACGATGGGAACGGTCGACGGACCCGGCATCCGCTTTGTGGTGTTTGTCCAAGGCTGTCCCATGCGCTGCGCGTATTGCCACAATCCCGATACCTGGTCGGTCAACGGCGGCACGATGGTGACCGTCGAGCGCCTCATGGATGAGTTCCAGAGTAACCACGAGTTCTATCGCAGCGGCGGAATTACGGTGTCCGGCGGCGAGCCGCTCCTACAGCCTGAGTTTTTGGCCGACCTGTTCCGTGCAATGCACAACAACCCCGATGGCCGCGTGCATACCTGCTTGGACAGCTGCGGCTATGCGTTCGATCCCAACCACCCCGAGAAGTTCGATGCCGTTCTCAACGAGACCGACATGGTGCTGCTCGACATCAAGCATGCCGATCCGGCTGAGCATAAAAAGCTGACCGGTTGCGATCCCGCACGCATCTTGGCGTTTGGCGATGAGCTTGCACGTCGCAAGATCAAGGTCGTTATCCGCCACGTGGTGGTGCCCGGCATTACCGACACGGTGGAGGAGTGCGAGGCGCTCGGTCGTCTGATCGCTCCATGGCACAACGTGGTGGGCCTGGAAATGCTGCCGTATCACACCATGGGTGTCGCCAAGTACGAGCAACTGGGCATTCCCTATAAGCTTGAGGGCGTGCCCCAGATGGATACCGCGCGCATGCCCGAGCTGCGCAACGCCGTCATGACGGGCATGAAAAAGCGCCGCGCCGAACTCAAAAACGCCATCGGCTAGCGAGCCATTTTCGCTCCCCAAAGGCACTCATTGGGGACAGACTTAAATGAGTACCCCTGGGCACCAAGTTGATTGCCAAAGAGCCCCGTCAAGTTGCGGTGGAATAGTTCTTGTTTTTCGGCTTATGCCGTCCAAACAGGAACTATTTCACCGCAACTGCGTTTTGGGTAGAGATGTGCAACAGAATTGGCAAAAATGCATAGAAACGCTTGTGGTTTCTTTAAAGACACCTTAAACGCCACTGAATATCTTTGGAAAGAAATGCCTGCTCGGTATCATGCTGCTCGTATATAAACGGTAGCAGTCAGGAGACCACGTGCGAAACATCGCATCGCGGGACGAGTATGTGCCGCAGCATGGCAGCAGATATAAGACGAAGGACACGTCTTCGCGTGGCCTTGCCGACACTCGCATCCGCGTGAGGAAGATTGCCGCCATTGGGATGCTAACGTCGGCGGTTATTATCCTCGGAATTACCGCCAAAACCTACGCGTCGGAGCGGATGGCACACTCAGATGCGTCAACGGTACAGACGCAAAACAAAAAGGTCTCTGAATCTAAAGTCACCGCAAGTCAAACCCTGTCGACAGCGAACCTCAAGACGGGGCTTTCGAAGGCGGACTTTAACGATATTCCCTCAGGCGATACCGTGCAGACCTTCTCACTGGTTGATGACCAGATCCTCGCCCTGGAGGATGAGAACCTCGCCGCACTCCAGAATGCGCTTGACCAGGCGCAGGAGCTGGGCGATGTGGGCGTGGTGTTTTACGACCTGTCGAGCGGTAAGGGCGTGACGTATAACGCTGATGTCGAGGTGTACGGTGCGAGTAGCTACAAGGCACTCTATGCGTTGTACATTTGCGAATCTCTGGTCGAGACGGGCCAGGTTTCACTCGATGACTCCCTTGGCACCTATGGTGGCTACAACATGGGTTGGCAGACGGTACGCGACTTGATCGAGGCTGCGGTCGTTTATTCAGACAACGATTCGTTTATTGCGTTACGTGCGGCGTTTGACCGTGTCGGTTACGAGGATTGGATTGTCGGTCTTGGCATCGATTACGATACGGCACTGGATCCGATGAGTGATTTTCCGACCTACTGCCCGCGCACTTCTGCGAGGTTATGGCGCGAGATGAGCGAGTATCTGAGCATGGATACCGAGACTTCACAGTGGTTGTCGGGCCTTCTGGCATCAACATCGCGCTCGTTTATTCGCGATGGCATTGCGGACGAGCAGGTTTTGGTGCGCAACAAGGCAGGCTGGATTAGCGAGGATGGTTACTATTCGACATGCGATGCGGGCCTTATCGGCATCGATGGCCGTACCTATGTCATGAGCGTCATGGCATCGATGCCGTGGAGCGACCGCTCGAGTGAGGTTACGGCCGCGATTGCAAAGGCTCTGTTTGATACGCGAGCTGCACTGGCTTAGCGTGTTCGTTTGGCGAGGTCAAACAAAATGCTGGTACTATACCGTGGTTGAGAATTTCGTATAGGTTTGGGGAATGGTATGGCTACCATCGCGATTATCGGTGCGCTCGAAAAAGAGATCATGCAGATAAAGGAAGAGCTGAGCGACGTTTGCGAGGCACGGGAGGCAGGCTTGACCGTTGTGAGCGGCGAGCTCGACGGCCTGACAGTTGTCGCCACAACGGCGGGCATGGGCACGGTGAACGCCGCCGCTGCAACACAGCACCTCATTAGCAAGTATGCTCCGCAGGCTGTTGTGTTTTCGGGCATTGCGGGTGGTTTGAACCCCAAGCTCCATATCGACGACGTGGTCATTGGCAAACGCCTGCGCTATCTGGATACCGATACCGCGCTTATCGCCGAGTCCGCACCGGGGCTCGAGGAGTTTGGCTCGACGCCAGCGCTGGTCGATATTGCCGTCGACGTGCTTGCTGAGCGTGGGTTTGTTGATGCTTCGACAAATGCAGTCGCTTCGAACGAGGGTACCAAGCAGTTCCTGGTTGGCACGATTGCCACGGGTAACCGCTTTGTGACGGGCGCCGCCATGCGCAACGACGCTATCGAGGCGACGCATGCCGATTGTGTCGGCATGGAGGGCGCGGCAATTGCCCATGTCGCAACCAAAAATGGTGTCGATTGCCTGGTGTTGCGCGCTATCAGCGATAATTGTGACGAGGCGTACGATGCAATTTGCGAGCGCGAGTTCGATCTGTTCGAGTACGCGCGTGTCGCAAGTGACATCACGCTCGATATCGTCCGCCGCATTGCCGCTGCGCAATAGCGCGTCTATTTGTAAGAACCTACGACCAAGGAGTGTCCATGGCCGATTCCATTAACTACCAGCTTGCCAAGTTCGTCGCCAGCTACGGCAAGGTTTCGCAGATTCCCGAGTCCACCTGCCCCGAGGTAAGCTTCGTCGGCCGCTCCAACGTGGGCAAGTCGTCGATTATGAACAAGCTCTTTGGCCGCAAGAACCTGGTCAAGGTTTCCAGTACGCCGGGCAAGACGAGCAACATCAACTTCTTCGAGGCCGACGACGTGCACTTTGTAGACCTCCCGGGCTACGGTTTCGCCCGTCGTTCCAAGGCCGAGCGCGACCGTTGGGCCGAGCTTATCGGCGATTTCTTTGACTCCGAGCGCAGCTTTAACTTGGTCGTCTCTCTGGTGGATATCCGGCACGACCCCAGCAAGCTCGATCACGACATGATCGACTACCTGCAGGGCAACGAGTTCAACTTTATCGTCTGCCTCACCAAGGCTGACAAGCTCAGCCGCACCCAGCAGGCCCGCCAGGCAGCAGCCATCAAAAAGCAGCTCAACGTCCCGGCCGAAAACGTAATCATTACAAGCTCCCAAACCGGCACCGGCATCGACGAACTCAAACGTCGCATCGCCGAGGCCTGCCTCTAATCGGGCTGCAGCCCCTCAAAAGCTCTCATCTATATCACCCCAGTGATAGTTATTGGTAAACTATCACTGGGATGATGTCAATTGGTTCCGAGTATTACCCCAAGCGTTTCGAGCGAGAGCAGAACGCACGGCGTAAGTACTTGGACACCGTAAATGGGTTCGACCTTGAGGGTGTCTACATTAAGGATTTAATGGCGGAGAAGGTTGATTTAAATGATCCAAGAGTTAACGGATTGTGGGCCGAGTAGGACATACCCCGTCTACTACCTTGAGGATGCAATGAACAACCTAGGCGACTGCTTTGACTATGCCGTTAACGATTATGGGGCAGAAGGATCGGAAGTTGCTGAACTCTTTTGCCTGAGCGGGGTTGCCCGCGAGTTTGAGCGTGGCAACGCATGGGTCGTATCGGGAAAATCGGGCGTTGAGCTGTTCGCACTTATCGCCGAAAGGTCGGGCTATGAAGCCAGGTCAATGCCGGACCGCACCTATCGATTTGAGAAGACGCCGGAATACTGGACAGGCTGGATATTGGCATACCTTCAGTGGCGCCTAGGAGAGTCTTTCGAAGATCTGCTGCATGTCGTTCCATTTGATGCGCTGCGCAGTCTGTACTACCCCTGGCACGAAGCCTCGGAGGAACGCGTGGCTCGCCTCGTCTGCGATATGGCGAAAAAAGCGTCCAGGCAAACCAAACTTGCGTTAGCAAGAAAGAGACTTAAGAAAACCCAACAAGACCTAGCATACGAATCGGGCGTATCACTCCGCTCAATCCAAATGTACGAGCAGCGCCAGAGAAACATCAATGAAGCTTCGGTAACAAGCGTAAGAGCCATAGCAAAAGCCCTCCACTGCAACATCGAAGACCTCCTAGAACCAGTCTTCGAATACAAAGAAACCAGCGCAGCGTAAACCAAGCACACAGCCGATGCCCGCCTCTAGGAAGTGCTCCAGCCTAGCAAGAGCCCCTACCAATAAAAAGCCAAACTATCAGCCCGGCGACTTTCCAGAGCGTAGGTCCCTGTAGCCGCCGCCGGCGAAGTTAACATAGGGGAGGCCAGGGGGCTTTGCCCCCAAATCTTTCCGCAGGACGGCAGGACCCCCGCCGCACGAAGTGCGCAGCGGGGGTCCTGCCATGTCCGAGGACGATTTGGGGGGCAAAGCCCCCTGGCCTCCCCGGCGAGTATACGGGACGGCGACTACAGGTATTCGATCTGGGCGCCTTCCGTGTCGCACGTCAGAATATGCGTCTCACACTTGGGGAACTGCTCGCGCAGCTTGACCTGCAGGAACTTTGCCACGATGGTGTCGTCGGTCACAGCCATAAGGGTCGAGCCCGAACCGCTGATCCAGATGGTCTTGGCGCCGCCGTTAAGACAGGTGTCGCGCACGGCGTTGTAGTCGGGAATCAGGCGACGGCGATACGGCTCTTGGATGCGGTCGTCATTGGCGGCGGCAATCAGATCCAGGTCGCCGGTCTCCAGGCCGCGCGTCATGCCGGCGATGCGGCCCATTTGCCATACGACGGTGGGGAGCGGAATCTCCTGCGGCACGACCTTGCGCGCCTCGCTCGTATGCACCTCGTAGGGCGGAATCACGGTAATAAAACGCAAGCGATCGCTCACCTCGTAGCGCAGGCACTGGGGGAGCGAATCAGTCGGCGTAAAGGAGCAAACGGCACCGCCCAGGATGGCAGGGGCGACGTTATCGGGATGGCCCTCGACCTCGGTGGCAATGCGGACGAGCTCGGCACGGTCGACGGTGTGGCCCGTCAGCGCGGCGGCCGCCATGATGCCAGCGACGACGCAGGTGGAGCTGGAACCCAGGCCGCGAGCGACGGGTACATCGGTCTGGATGTCGATGGCAACGGGGAAGGCCTGCTCGCCCCAGGCGGCCAGAGCATCGACAAAGCTCACGTAAACCAGGTTGTTCTCGTTTTGGAACTCTTCGGGGCATCCAGTGATGGTGAGTTTGTCAGCGCGCTCGAAGGTGAAGTGCGAGTAGAGGCTGACGGCCATGCCGAGGGTGTCGTAGCCAATGCCTAGGTTGGCGCTGGTTGCTGGGACGGTGATTTTGATCATGTAGGTCCTCCTGGGCGGGTCTGGTCGTTTAGTTCGCTGCTCGGGCAGTCCTGGCTCGCTCGGAAAGCACGTTAAGTGCTTTCCGGCTCGTGCGGAACTCGCGACGAACTAAACGGCCAGACCCGCTCGCATGCTCGTCATCATCCCGAAAGCTAAATAAAAAGAAGGTGCGCCGGCTTTCGCCGGCGCTTAATAAGGGATCTAGTTGGTGCTCATTCGTTTTGCTGCAGACTCGACGTAGCTGGTCATCTCGTCGACGTCGCAGACGTCTTCGAAGCGGACGGGTTTGGATTCGAGTTCGGCGAGCTGAGTCGGGGCGACCGTGTTGGTGGCCTGCTCGAGCACACGCATAGCCTCAAAATCGTCCTCGGGCACGTCGAGGCCCAGGGCATCGCAGCAGGCGCGCGGGAACTTGTAGGGGCTGGCGGTCGAAAGCAGCACGCGGGCCTTGGCGCCCTCGGCGGGAGCGACCTTTTCAAAGACGTGATAGCCGCAAGCGGTGTGCGGGTCGATCACGTAGCCGTTCGCATCCCAGCAGCTCTTGATGGCGGCGCGGACCTCGTCCTCGCTGGCCCAGCCGCAGCCAAACACACTCTGGATCTTGGCCAGCAGCTCGGCGGGAACTTCGTAGCGACCAGTCTGGGCAAGCTGCTCCATAAGGCCGGCAACGAGCTCGCAGTCGCCGTCGGACAGGAAGTACAGCATGCGCTCCAGGTTGGAGCTGATGAGGATGTCCATCGACGGCGAGATGGTCGTGAAGAACGGACGGTTGCGGTCGTAGACGCCGGTGGTCAGGAAGTCGGCAAGCACGTTGTTCTTGTCGCTTGCGACGATGAGCTTGGCGACGGGCAGACCCATGCGCTTGGCATAGTAGCCGGCCAGGATATCGCCAAAGTTGCCGGTCGGTACGCAGAACTCAACGGCGTCGCCTGCCTCGATGGCGCCGGCGCGCAGCAGCTGCGCATAGGCGGCAAAGTAGTAGACAACCTGCGGCACCAGGCGGCCGACGTTGATGGAGTTGGCACTCGAAAGCACCGTGCCGGCGGCTTCCAGGCGCTCGGCAAGCTCCTTATCGGCAAAGATGCGCTTGACGGCACTCTGGGCATCGTCGAAGTTGCCGCGGATGCCGCAGACGGCGACGTTATCGCCCTCCTGCGTGGACATCTGCAGATTCTGCACGCGGCTGACTTTGCCTTCGGGATAAAAGACGGTAATACCCGTGCCCGGAGCGTCGGCAAAGCCGGCGAGTGCGGCCTTGCCGGTGTCGCCCGACGTGGCGGTGACGATCATGATGCGCTCGGCGCCGCCGTCCTTGGCGGAGGTGCGGGCCATGAGGCGGGGGAGCATCTGCAGGGCGACGTCCTTAAAGGCGCTTGTGGGGCCGCCAAAGAGTTCCATCACATAGGTCTGAGGGGCATCGGCGCCCGGTGCGGCGTCGAGTTTGACGAGCGGCGTGACCTCTTCGCTCGCAAACGTGCTGCGGTAAGCCTCGTCGACACACGCCGAAATTTCTTCGGCCGTGTAATCATTCAGTAACATTCCCAACACATCTTGAGCGATTTCAAAGTACGATTTATCTGCAAGCGAGCTGATATCGACCTGCTGGGTGCCGAGCTCGTCCGAGACAAACAAACCCCCGTCGGGAGCGATGCCGGTACGGATTGCCACCTTACTTGAGCACGATAAAGTGCGTCCTCGTGTACTATGATAAGTTCCCATATAACACTGCTCCTCGGATGCCTTGGTCCCAATCGGTGAACCCATGGTATCAGAGCGCGCAAAACAGGTTTGCAGAGGCTTTTAGAAAGGTAACCTCCACGCCATGATAAAAATTGCCAAGTTTGGCGGCTCGTCGGTCGCCGACGCCGAACACTTTAAGAAGATCAAGGCCATCGTCGATGCCGACCCGGCCCGCCGTTTTGTGGTGGTTTCTGCCTGCGGTCGCCGCTTTAAGGGCGACACCAAGGTGACCGACCTGCTCTACCTGGTTAACGCGCACGTTAAGTACCACGTGTCGTGCGAGGAGCTGCTCGAGGACATTGGGCAGCGCTATTTTGATATCGCTGACGAGCTGGAGCTCACCTATCCCATCCGCGAGGAGTTCGCGGCCTTTGCCGAGCGTGCCCGCTCGGGTGGCTACTCCACCGAGGAGCTCGTGAGCCGTGGCGAGTACTTCACCGCTCGCCTGATGGCCGAGTACCTGGGCCTGCCGTTCCTGGACGCCGCGACGGTCGTTGCGTTCCATCACGACGGTACGCTCAGCATGAACCGCACCTCCGAGCTGGTGCAGGAGTACGGTCAGCAGGGTGGCTTTGTCATGCCCGGTTTCTACGGCGCGACGCGTGAGGGCCAGATCAAGCTGCTCGACCGTGGTGGCGGCGATATTTCCGGCTCGATTCTGGCCAAGTGCCTGGGCGCCGACCTTTACGAGAACTGGACCGACGTCTCGGGCTTCTACTCTGCCGACCCGCGCATCGTACCCGAGGCTCAGCCCATTGCGCGCGTTACCTACGAGGAGCTGCGCGAGCTTTCGTACATGGGTGCAAGCGTCCTGCACGAGGAGGCCGTGTTCCCCGTGCGCGAGGCCGGTATTCCGCTAGTCATCAAGAACACCAACGCGCCGCAGGACCCCGGCACCATCATTAGCGAGACGGCCGACGAGGGCGAGGCGGAGCCCATCATTACCGGCGTGACCGGCAAGCGCGGCTTTGTCGCCATCAACGTGGCCCGCGACCGCACCAAGCCCCGTGTCGGCTTTATGCGCCGCGCGCTTTCGGTCTTCGAGCGCTATGACGTCTCCGTCGAGCACATGCCCACCGGTGTCGACCGCTTTGGCGCCGTGGTGCAGGAGCAGGACGTGCACGATTCGCTGTACTCGCTCGTGGGCGACATTCAGCAGGAGGTCGAGCCGCTCGAGATCGAGGTTGTCGAGGGCCTGGCGCTTATCGCTACCGTTGGCCGCAACCTGCGCGGTCGCGCCGGCATCTCTGGCCACCTGTTTGGCATGCTTGGCCAGGCGGGCGTGAGCGTGCGTATGATTTCGCAGAGCTGCGACGAGATCAACATCATCATCGGCGTGGAGGAGAAGGACTTCGATCTGGCGATCCAGACCATTTACCGTGCCTTCTCCGATGAAAACGGCATTGTGAAGGTCTCCGACCTGGAGGCTCCCGCGCCGGCCGATCCCGCCCCGGCCGCGCTCCACAAGTAGCTGCTATCCCAGTAGATTTTTGGGACTTGCCTCAAAAACTACGGCGGGGCGTTTCGTTTCGGTTTCGTTTCGACGGGGCGGGTTTCGTGCCCGCCCTGTTCTTGTATACACTGGCAACAATAATCGGCCTGCTCGGCGTGCGGGCAAAAGCCACAGCCTTTAAAGGGGGAAGCATGAAACAGTACACGGTTGCTATTTTGGGCGCGACGGGAGCCGTGGGCACCCAGATGCTCGAGTGCCTCAACGAGCAGGAGTTTCCGGTCGGCAAGCTCAAGCTGCTAGCGAGCGCGCGCTCTGCGGGCAAGACCGTCGAGTTCCGCGGCGAGCAGGTTGTGATTGAGGAGGCTTGCCCCGAGGCCTTTGAGGGCTGCGACATCGTGCTCGGCGCCGCCGGCGACGATATTGCGAAGGAGCTACTGCCCGAGGCCGTCAAGCGCGGCGCCGTCGTGGTCGACAACAGCCACGCCTTCCGCATGGATCCCGAGGTGCCGCTGGTCGTGCCCGAGATCAATGCTGACGACATCAAGTGGCATCACGGCCTTATCGCCAATCCCAACTGCGCGACCATCATCGGCCTGGTTCCCACGTGGCCGCTGCACCAGCTTGCTGGCGTGAAGCGTATGATCGTGTCCACGTATCAGGCAGCTTCGGGCGCTGGCGCTCCCGGTATGGCCGAGCTCGAGGCTCAGCTTGCCGCCCTGGGCCGTGGCGAGGAGATTCCCGAGCCGCGCGCGTTTGCCGCCCAGCTGGCGAGCAACCTGATTCCGCAGATCGGCGGTGTCAAGGAGGAAGGCTTTACCTCCGAGGAGATGAAGCTGCAAAACGAGGGCCGCAAGATCATGCATCTGCCCGAGCTGCGCGTGAACTGCACCTGCGTGCGCGTGCCCGTGCTGCGTTCGCACTCCGAGAGCATTACGCTCGAGTTTGAGCGCGACATTACGGTTGAGGAGGCCCGTGCTGCGCTGGCTGCCGCTCCGGGCGTGAAGCTGGTTGACGACATGAGCGCCGAGGATGCGCATGATCGCTTCCCCATGCCGATGGATACGTCCGACCAGGACCTGATCTGGGTCGGTCGTGTGCGTCGCGACATCTCGAACCCCGAGGCCGCGCGTGGCATCACCTTCTGGTGCTGCGGCGACCAAATCCGTAAGGGCGCGGCAACCAACGCCGTCCAGATCGCTAAGCTGCTCTGCGAGTAGCGGTGGACCTGTCCGGCGGGGGCCGGGCTTAGTTTTCAGAACGTCCTCGACCATGTGTGGCGCCTTGTCCTGCTCCTTCGGAGCCGCGGACAAGGCGCCACACTGGTCTGCGGAGTGTTCTGAAAACTAAGCCCGGCCCCCGCCTGCGGTGACGCTGCTGCGAGTGGCCTGCGATGGGGTCGTTGTTGGTTGGGGCCGCTGGGCTGATGTGGGGGCACGTGGTTGTTGCGGGCCCTGGTCCCGGCGGCGGCCTCGGCGCTTCGCGCCTGCTGCCTGGGGTGACTTTGGGCTTGGTGCGAATTGAGGTCTAATACTTTTCCCGTGAAGTGAACGACCTTATTTGGACCCCCGAAGCATTGGCATTTTTTGATTGCTATGTCCTGCGGTTTTGCAGCGCGAATCCTGCGGTTTTGCGGTCTAAAGGTGTGGATGCTCCGGGACTTCGTTTTTACTCGTTCACTTCTCGGGAAAAGTATTAGAGCTCAGCTGGCGGGGGTACCGCCCTGGCGTCGAAGCCCCGCGTCTTCTTCGCTTGATTGGGAAAAACAGCCTCGCTGAAGTAATTGCGAGCCCGCCCGGACGTATCTGCGGGGGTTGTCTGCACAGTTCGCGGTATTATGTTGCGGAGTTTTGAAAGGAGCCGCTGGTGGTCACGACGACGTTTGCTTCGCCTTTGGGCGAAATCCTGCTTGCCGCTGATGGCCGCGGTCTGACGGGGCTTTGGTTTGAGGGGCAGGAGCACTTTGGCTCCACGCTTCTCCGTGAAGACTCCGAACATGTTGAAGGCGTCGATGCGGTTTCCGGTACTGGTGGCATGTCGTCGGTGAGTCCGGCAAATGGTGCGGCCTCTTCGGTGCTTGAGCGTTCCTGGGCTTGGCTGAATGCTTATTTTGCAGGGCAGGAACCTCGGTTTACGCCGCCGTTGCATATGATCGGCACGGCGTTTCAGCGTGAGGTTTGGTTTGAGCTGCTTTCGATCCCGCGTGGCGAGGTCGCTACGTATGGCGAGATCGCCCAGCGTGTTGCCGCTCGACATCGTGTACCGGGAAATGAAGCGCCCGTTGTATCTCCTCGCGCGGTGGGGGCTGCGGTCGCTCGCAACCCTATTTCGATTATCGTGCCGTGCCATCGCGTGGTCGCGGCCGACGGATCGCTCAACGGATACGCCGGTGGACTGGATCGCAAGGAGTGGCTGCTGCGCCTCGAGGGTGCCTATCTATAAGCTGCAGGCGGCCGCAACGCCCATGCGGCAAGCGCGCTCGCTGTACGGGCGTTGTTTGCAGGGCGAGATGTGAAGCCGCCCGTTCCTTAAGTCCGACTAAGCTATAACCTTGCTTTTTTAAATATGCTCATCGACCTGCTAAGGCAGCACTAAGGCGAGTGCGGGTGCGCTATTATCGGCGCTCACGGAGCGCTTGGTGTTCTTGGCACGCATGGACGAGGGCTCGGCGGGCTTTACCATGGCGTCGATCGATCTTTCGGAGGCGGTGAACAAGGCGGCGGCGCCGTTTAAGTCGGTGGCGGTCTCAGGCGGTAAACGCCTGTCGACGTCGATTGCGACCGGCGTGCGGACCCATGCCGATGCCGCGGCGGTGGCGCAGGTGGTTGAGTTGCTACTGGACAACGCCACGCGCTATGCGAGCGAGGGCAGCGTGATTGAGCTGAGCCTGTGCGCCGTTTCGCACGGCAAAGGCAAGGGCGCCGCCGAGCTTGTCGTATCGAACGCCGTGGACGAGCTGCCCGAGGGCGACCTGGACCGATTGTTCGATCGCTTCTATCGTGCGGATGCGTCGCGCAGCTCCAAGACGGGTGGCTCGGGCGTGGGCCTGTCCGTGGTGCGTGCCATCGCCGAGGCCCATGGAGGCGCCGCCACCGTATCCGGTCACGGCAACCAGATCACCTTCACCGTTTGCCTTTAAAACCTGCCAAAAAGGAACAGGTTTATTTTGGCAGGTTTTATCTGGGGAAACGTCCGCAGGAGAGGGCATGGGCGGTGTGAACATATGCATCTCTACCTGCTAAAATATAGGCATCGTTATTCGGCTCCTGAGTGGAAAGGAGACGGTCATGCAGTACGAGATCGGCGGAGGGGCTTTCCCGGTTGTTACGTGCAACCTTAGCGATGGCGAATCCATGATCACCGAAAGCGGCGCCATGGCTTGGATGACCCCCAACATGGAAATGTCTACCTCGGGCGGTGGCATCGGCAAGATGTTCTCCAAGGCTTTTTCGGGTGAGGCATTGTTCCAAAACATTTGGACCGCGCGTGGCGATGGCATGATCGCGTTTGGCTCCTGCTTCCCCGGCCGCATCGTGCCAATCGAGATCGGTCCGGGCAAGAGCTGGATTTTGCAGAAGCGTTCGTTCCTTGCCGCGGAAAGTGGCGTCGAGTTGAGCATTCACTTTAACAAGAAGGCAAAGGCCGGCGTCTTTGGCGGCGAGGGCTTTATCATGCAGAAGCTCACGGGCTCGGGTGTTGCTTTTGCCGAGATCGACGGCGACCTGGTTGAGTACGAGCTCGCTGCTGGCCAGCAGATGATTGTGGATACCGGCAACGTGGCCGGCTTTGAGGAGACCGTGAGCATTGACGCTCAAATGGTCAAGGGCGTCAAAAACATCATGTTTGGTGGCGAGGGCGTGTTCAACACCGTGCTCACCGGTCCCGGTCGCATCTGGTTGCAGACGATGCCCATTTCCAATCTTGCGGCAGCAGTGGCCTCGATGACCAACAACAATAACTAGTCCGCATAGGATAGCGCGCGGCGGGCTTACCCTGTCGCGCGCTTTTTTGCTGGCAAACGCCTCGCTTATAGAGTGTGGCTGCGCTGCTACAGCGAGCGTCGTCATCTCGTCACCCTGATAGCTTGCGGCAAGCGTGGCAATGAGGAGTGAGAATTTGAGTGCTCAGTCCCAAGGCATAATGGCGGCCATGCCAACAAGCAAAAACGAGTTGCCGGTGTCACGGAAAGGCAGGCGTCGGTCGATTCCACGTGAGACGGCTGTGCCGATCTGCACGGCCGCCCCTGCGCGTCCCGCGCTGCCCCCAAAGAGGTACGTTTCCCCATATAAAACCTGCCAAAATAAACCTGTCTCTTTTTGATAGGTGCGAAATGGGTAATACTAAAGAGTTATCCGACCAGATGGGAACCGATCGATGGCCTATATCGAATTTAAAGACGTCATCAAAGCATACGGCGAGGGCGATGCCCGCATTCACGCGCTCGACGGCGCGAGCTTTACCGTTGAGCGTGGCGAGCTTGCCATTATCCTGGGCGCTTCGGGCGCCGGTAAAACCACGGCGCTCAACATTCTGGGTGGCATGGATACGGCGACTTCCGGCACCGTGACGGTGGACGGGCGCGATGTGAGCTCCGCTAACGAGGCGCAGCTCGTGGAATACCGCCGCGCCGACGTCGGCTTTGTCTTCCAGTTCTACAATCTGGTCCCCAACCTGACGGCGCTCGAAAACGTCGAGCTCGCGGCGCAAATCTGCCCCGATTCACTCGATGCCGAGCAAACGCTTTGCCAGGTTGGCCTGGGCGAGCGCCTCGCCAACTTCCCCGCGCAGCTATCGGGCGGCGAGCAGCAGCGCGTGTCCATTGCCCGCGCGCTGGCCAAGAACCCCAAGCTGCTTTTGTGCGACGAGCCCACGGGTGCACTCGACTACAAAACCGGCAAGCAGATTTTGCAGTTGCTGCAGGACACCTGCCGCAAGCAGGGCATCACGGTCATTATCATCACCCATAACTCCGCGCTGGCGCCCATGGCCGATCGCCTGATCCGCTTTAAGAGCGGCCGCGTGGAGAGCGAGACGGTCCAGCAAAATCCCGTGTCTATCGAGACAATCGAGTGGTAGCGCCCATGGACCAGGACCGCCAAAACAGCCAAAACCACGATACGGAGCACGCGGGCCGCGACCGGGAGTTCGCGACCTACCGTACCGCCCAAAGCTCAAACGATATGGTGCCGACGGTATTTCGCCGTGGCATCTACCGCACAATCCGCGGCAGTCTTAAGCGCTTCCTATCTATCGTGGTCATCACCGCGCTCGGCGTGAGCGTGATGTGCGGCCTCAAGGCGGGTTGCGAGGATCTGTGCGATTCGGTCGACGCCTACTTCGACCAGCAAAATGTCTATGACATTAACGTGCAGTCGACCTATGGCCTGACTGACGATGATCTCGACGCCATCCAAGAGGTCGATGGCGTCGAAACGGCCGAGGGCATCTACGCCGAGACCGCCTACACCGCCGTGGGCACAACGCGCGAGCGCGTGGTCGTGCAAAGTCTCTCCAAGGAGAACATCGATCAGCCGGTGCTCGTGAACGGCGATTTGCCCGAGAGCGCCGATGAAGTCGCGGTGACTTCGAAGTTCCTGAAGGCTTCGGGCAAAAAGCTCGGCGATACGGTGAGTTTTGCCGCCAATGACGCGAGCTCGTCGAACCAAAGCGCCAAGGATCAGTTTGCCGCGGGCGATTACACCATTACGGCCGAGGTCCTCGATCCCACTGATGTGAGCTCCGACTCGACAGTCAACGCCTTTCGCGCTGCTTCGGCGGCGGACTATAAGTTCTATGTGAGCGAGGACGCCGCGACGTCGTCGTCCTATTCCGCAGTCCACGTAGTCGTCGAAGGAGCCAAGAGCCTCAACTCCTATTCGGATGCCTACGCGGCAAAGATCAACAAGGTCAAGGGCAATATAGAGAAGATCCGCGAGGAGCGTGAGAAGGCGCGCGCTCAGGAGCTGACAGTCGACACGCCGGCAAGCTTGGATGCGGCCGAGCGCCAGGCGAATATGCTCTTTGGGATTGAGCAGGACAACATCAATCGCATGGCCCAGGGCAGCGAGGAACGCGTCCAGGCTCAGGCCGACCTGGATCAGCGCCGCGCCGCCGCCGACCAGCAGTTTGCCGATGCCCGCGCCGAGCTTTCCGATTTGGGTGAATGCACGTGGTACATCCAGGACCGCGACAATATCGCAAGCTACTCAAGCGTGGAGAGCGATAGCTCGTCAATTGAGGCTATTGCGACGGTGTTCCCGTTCATCTTCTTTATCGTCGCCGTGCTCATCAGCCTCACCACCGCCACGCGTATGGTCGAGGAGGAGCGCACGCTCATTGGCCTGTACAAGGCGCTCGGCTACTCGCGCGAGCGCATCCTGTCCAAATACGTGGACTATGCGCTGTGGGCGTGCCTGATTGGCGGCGTGCTCGGCAATATCATCGGCTTTGTGGGCCTGCCGCTGTTCCTGTTTACGGTGTTCGACGACATGTACTCGCTGCCCCAGATGCTGCTTTCGTACGACATCGTGTCCTCGATCGTCTCGGTGGCGCTGTTTGCCGTGGGCGTGGTGGGCGCCACAATTATCGCCTGCCGCCACGAGATGGCCGAGACCCCGGCCTCGCTCATGCGCCCCAAGGCCCCGCGCGCCGGCTCGCGCATCCTACTTGAGCGCATCGGCTTTATCTGGCGCCGCATGGGCTTTTTGAACAAGGTGGCTGCGCGCAACCTGTTCCGTTACAAAAAGCGTGCCTTTATGACCATCTTTGGCATCGCGGGTTGCACCGCGCTTGTGATCTGCGGTATGGGTATTCGCGATACGTCGGTGGCGCTTTCGCCCAAACAGTACGGGCATATCACGCGTTATGACTTGCTGGCGGTCGCCAACCCCGATGACTTTACGCAGACGTGCGCGGCGTTGGATGAGCGCAGCGCGGCCAATGATTCCAACGTGACCGTGACTTCGACGCTGCCGATTATGACCGACAACGTCACCTTTACGTTTGGCGGCAAGAGCGAGACCGTGCAGCTGATCGTGGTGCCCGATGACCGCACGAACGACCTGGACGACTATGTGCGCCTCGAGGACGAGTCCAAAGAGCCGCTGTCTTTGCGTGACGGAGACGTGTATCTGAGTAAGAGTTCACAGCTGGTGCTGGGGATTCAGCCGGGCGATACGGCATACGTCCAGGATTCGTCGCTCAATGTTGCCAAGGTCAAAGTCAGTGACATTTCGCTTAACTATCTTGGCAACACGCTTTACATGACGCAGGGCACCTATGAGCGCGCGTTCGGTCGAAGCGCACGCCTCAACGGCGTCTTTGTGCTGCTTAAGGGCTCGTCGGCCGACCAGATTGCGTTTAGCAAGAAGCTTAAGAGCGACGGTTGGCTCACCATCTCGAGCACGGCCGAACATTGGCAGAACTACGAGGCGAACTTTGCGATCATCAATTCGGTCGTGGTGCTCGTGACTTTTATGGCGGCATGCCTGTCGTTTGTGGTGGTGTTTACGCTGTCCAACACGAATATCTCCGAGCGCGAACGCGAGCTGGCGACCATCAAGGTGCTGGGCTTCCGCCGTGGCGAGGTGCACCATTACGTCAACAAGGAGACGTTGATCCTCACGGCAATTGGCGCCGCGCTGGGCGTGCCACTGGGCGGCTTGCTGGCCGAGAGTTTTACGTACATTTTGCAGATGCCGTCGCTGTACTTTGACGTCGAAGTCGAGCCGCTAAGCTACGTGCTCGCCGTGGTGCTTTCCTTTGGCTTTACGTTTATCGTCAACCTAGCCACCAATCGTACCCTCAACAAGATCGACATGGTCGGCGCCCTCAAGAGCGCCGAGTGACCTGCCAAAAAGGGACAGGTTTATTTTGGCAGGTTTTATCTGCGCAAACGCCGGACAACCATTAGGTGGCCCGGCGTTTGCCCCGTTTTGCTGGGGATGTCTGTCGTTCAGTGCTCTTACTGGCCAATCCAGTGTTGCGCATAGCTCTTAATGTCCTCGGTAAAACCGTCAAGGTCGTCAAGGGTGATCACGCTGTCGATAAGCAAATTGGCTATCTCGCGGTGCATTGTGCTGCGGCGAATGTCGTTTGCAATTACGCCTGAGGACAGCTTGTCTCTATTGAGGCGCTCTTCTAGTGCCCAAAATCTACTGGACGCTTCACTGTCGCCGTTCAGTATCTCAACATACTGGCCGATGAGCTTTTCCATATAACGTTCTTGCCATTGAGGAAGCATTTTCTTAAACAGCTTCCAGTCGCTTTCGGCTACGTCGCGCATATGTCCTCCGCTCGTTAAACGGGCTTTTCCATTTGCCTTTCATTCTATTTGGTTTTCGCTCACAGGCGTGGATGAAGGGCTTTCTCCAGCCTTCGAGATTGGGCTTGAATGGGTCGTATGCCGCAAAACGGGCCTATCTACTACGTTTGCTACCACACCCTCGACCATGACAAAGATTATGAAATTAAAACCGCAGGTAGAGGGCTTGCAAATATTCGGAAAAGGCGGGTATGGTCGGCCCTCTCGAGTTAAACGTAGTAAATAGGCCCTTTTCTTGGCGCGTGGTCAGCTCAATGCTAATCTCCGTGCCGGAACTGACCCAGTTGTTTGTAGGTTGCGGTGATATACGGACTGTTTGGCGCTTTGGAGCTTCAAAACAGTCCCTATCTCACCGCAACTTAGGAGAAGGGCGGGGGTGGTTGGGTGCTGGTGGGTCGGAGCGTGTTAGGCCTGTTGGCGGTGCTTCCATTGTTTGAGGCACCAGCGCATGAGCGCTTTGATGACGGGAATCGTGATGAGGATGATCCATGCAGGATGGGGCTGTCCCAAACAGAGCCACATGTAGAGGAACCAAGCGATGGCGGCTGCCGGGTAGATGACCTCGATCAGCTTAGATAAGTGGCGTTGGTCGATAAAGTCGCCAAGCGCGTAATAGACGGGAATCAGAAAGACGAGGAAGAGTCCCGTAGCCCATGTGCCGTAGACAATGCCGAGCACCAGATAGGCGAGGGCGACAAGCACAGGGAAGGGGAATTTGTTCCATGCACGTCCGACCTTGGTGTGGAAATGCTTGCCGTGATGGTCGAGCTTGTCGTGTGCTTCCTTCCAGCTGGAAAACGTCTCGCCGTCGATGGTGACGGTGCCGTCGTCATTGGTATGCACACTATGTCCATCGTCCTCAAGCGTATCGATATGCAATCCGCCTGGCCCCACATGGACCTCTTCACCCTTGCGCTCGTTAGCCACATGGATGCCATTCCAGCCAACATGAACCTCTTCGCCTTTGTTGGGGTCAATAACGTGGATGCCGCGCGCGAGGGAAATATCGACAAGTGGCTTATCGCTGCAATCAGCGTGTTCAGTAGAAGCCTCAGCCTCCTCAGCCTTATCTGAAGCTTTGGTGCCGGCGTTGCTGTTCTGCGCCTCATCATCAGCCTGCGAGTCGTCAGTGCTATCCACCGCCTCCCCATACAGCAGCTCATCCAGCGACACGCCATACAGCGCGGCGAGCGCAATAAGGTTATCGGTATCGGGAGAGGATTCGCTGCGCTCCCATTTACTGACAGCCTGACGACTCACACCCAGCTGGGCGGCAAGCGCCTCCTGAGAAAGCCCAGCAGCCTTGCGGCGATCGACGAGCCGCTGTGCCATCGCAAGATCCATGACAGTTCCTTTCATGTGGTGACCGTAATCGAATGAGCCGAGTATGCCGAGAACAACCGGTAGCGACCACCATTTCTAGTTAGAATCTGCCCCAACCCTACCGCAACTACCGGTAGCAACCCCTAACGACCAGCCATTTCAGGACAAATGTCAGTGCTACTCTCAGCTAAGAGCCTGCAACATCCCAAAATCTCAGCCCACGCACCCGCAGCAAGAAGACGAATAGCCTCGGCCTCCCTAGTTACCGCAGGAGGCCTCAGGGCTTACATCCCAAATCTTTCCGCAGGACGGAAGGACCCCGCCGCGCGAAGCGCACGGCGGGGTCCTGACATGTCCGAGGACGATTTGGGATGTAAGCCCTGGGGTCTCCGATGAGAGCAGTTTCGGCCGAGGCTATTCGTCGCCGAAGCTGATGCCCAGCGCCTTGGCCTCGCGCACCAGGTCGCTCTGGGGGTCGACAAACTTGAGCTTGCCGGCGACCTCCTCGAGCGGCATGTGGCACATCTTGCCGTCACGCAGGGCAATCATGTAGCCAAACTCGCCGCGTAGGCACCCCAGTGCCGCCTCGACGCCGCACTGGGTCGCAAAGATGCGGTCCTGGGCGTCGGGTTGGCCGCCGCGCTGCGTGTGGCCGGGGATGGCGACGCGGGTCTCGCGACCAGTCTTGGCCTCGATCTCCTTGGCGATGTCGTAGACGATCGACGGACTCGTGCGCTCGGCGAGCTTTTTCTTGTACTCCTTCTTGGGCAGCGCTGCGTCCTCCTTGGAGATAGCGCCCTCGGCGACGGCTACGATGGTAAAGCGGCTGCCGGTCTCCATGCGATGCTCGATGGTCTTGATGACGTTGTCCATGTCGTAGGGGATCTCGGGAATCAAGATGACGTCCGCGCCGCCCGCGACGCCGGCATACAGCGGAATCCAACCGACCTTGTGGCCCATGATCTCGATGACAAACACGCGGCCGTGACTCGAGGCAGTGGTGTGGATGTCGTCGATGCACTTGGTGGCGACGTCGATGGCGCTCGTAAAGCCAAACGTCAACTCGGTGCCCCAGGTGTCGTTATCGATGGTCTTGGGCAGGGCGATAACGTTGAGGCCTTCTTCGCGCAGGCGGTTGGCGGTCTTGGTGGATCCGTTGCCGCCCAGCATAAACAGGCAGTCGAGCTGCAGTTTATGATAGGTGTGGACCATTGCGGGCACCTTCTCGACGCCGTCGGCCTCGGGAATGTCCAGGCGCTTGAACGGCGTGCGGCTCGTGCCCAGGATGGTGCCGCCGCGGGTGAGGATGCCGCTAAAATCGGCGGGCGTCATGACGCGGAACCTGCTGTAGATAAGGCCCTGGTAGCCATCCTCAAAACCATAGATTTCGATAGGCTCTTTGCTATTGGTCATAAGCGTTTTGACAATGCCGCGCATGGTGGCGTTGAGCGCCTGGCAGTCGCCGCCACTGGTAAGAAGACCGATCCTGAGCATGATGAATCCTTCCGGGCAAGTTATAACATGCGCATAAGTTTACCCCCGCACACTGTTGATGCGGGGGTAAAACGTGTTAGCTCAAGCGTATAGAAATGTAAGCAACGTCAGGCGAGCGTAAGGACGACGGTGCCAGCTCCTTACAGCGCGAAGGCGTCGACGTCGCCCCAGTGGCGGCGCAGCGTGATGGCGGCAGCGGGCTCGGTGTTGTCGAAGACGACCGACCACTGCGTGTTGCTGGTGATGTCTTCCGGATTGGGCTCTTGCGCCGCAGCGCGTAGGGCCTTCCAAGCGACTGCCTCGTCTTGGGCGCCGGTATGGGCGTCGAGGACATCGGCGATGGCGATGGCGCGCTCCTTGCCATGGCCCAGCTCGCCATTCTTTTGGTTGGGCAGCACTTCGTCGCCATAGCAGGCGTAGAAGTTCGTGACCTGGCGTACGGGCGTCGCCTTGCATGCACGGTCGGGATCGCGCGGATCCCACTCCACCACCCGCGCGTCACCGGCGGCGTCGTTGATAAAGAAGTGATAGTCGCGTCCGGCCATGGCGTGCATGTCGTAGGCAGAAAGCAGGTCGACGGCCTCTTGCGTGGTGGCGGCACGGTCGAGCACCAGACGGATGGCGAGCGAGGTATTGATGACGGGGCGTTGCGTGTCCTGGTCACAGGGTTTGGAATCCAGGGTGAGCACGGCAATGGACACGCCACATTCGTTGACGCCGTCGAGCTGGGCAAACGGGCCCATCAACGCCGCAGCGCGTCCGCCGACGGAGTCAAGCGGAGTGTTATCGCCCAGGTTGTTAAGGGCGGCAAACCCGATGGAGGCATAGCCGTCGCACGGGTGATTACGCACCAGCAGCGCCGAGGTGTCGTCCTTAAAGTCGTAATTGCGACCGGTGCGCACGCGGCCTTCGGCATCTACGGCGACAAAAGCGCTGCAGGCAAACTGGGGCGCCTGGACATGTGCCGGCACACCGGGCAGCACCTGTGCCACCACGGCATCGATGTAGGCCTGGTCGTCGCGCACGCCAGTGGCGATGATGCGATCAAGATCGTAGTCGTAGGCAATGTCGATTGCGTACAGGTCATAGCCATCCGCGTAGCCGGTCAAGCGTTTGAGCGACGCGGCAGACTTGATTTGTTTGTGATAAACGATGCCGGTGGCAGCGGCAAGGCCGACGGCGACTCCTGCGACACCGCAGGCGATGGCAATGTTACGTGGCTTCATGACGGCTCCTTTCGTCCTGTTAGCGTAATTGTCGCAAAAGGAGTGCGGGCATGATGGCTCAACTTGGCGAGCGGCGCGGGATTAAACATGGAATGAAAGGCACGGCACTGGCGCGGCGGGGTATGCTGGAGGGGACCATCAGCCCAGTGAAAGGGGAGAGCATGACTGATCAGGAAACGCCCGAGCGCGCGCATGTGACGGCCGACGATATCGAGGCCGCCAACGACCTTATCGACTTTATCGAGGCATGCCCCAGCATGTTCCATACGGCGGCGACCATTATGGCCGAGCTCGACGAGGCGGGCTTTACCTACCTGCCCGAGAATGCGGCGTGGGACATCGAGCCGGGCGGGCGTTATTACACGCAGCGCAATACCTCGAGCGTTGTTGCCTTTAAAGTGGGCGAGGACCTGGCCGCTACGTGGGGCGAGGACGGCGTTGCCGGTGACTATCATTTTCAGCTGACGGCGTCGCACAGCGACTCGCCGACGTTTAAGGTTAAGGCCGTGCCCGAGCTCGACGGCGCGGGCGAGACGCTACGCCTGAACACCGAGGCCTACGGCGGCATGATCGACTACACCTGGTTCGACCGTCCGCTGGCACTCGCGGGCCGCGTGTTGGTACGCGAGGGCGACCGTATTGAGAGTCGTTTGCTCGCTACCGAGCGCGAAGTCGCCATCATCCCGAGCCTTGCCATCCATATGAACCGCGGCGTTAACGAGGGCTTTGCGCCCAACCGAGCCGTTGACCTGTGCCCTCTCATCAGCGCTGGCGACCTTAAGCAGGGCGACTTTGACGCCCTGATCGCCGACGAGCTGGATGTTGAGCCCGAGCAGATTTTGGGCCGCGATTTGTTCCTGGTCAACCGCCAGGATGCGCGCATTTGGGGCTGGGCCGACGAGTTTATCTCGACGCCCAAACTCGACGACCTGGCCTGCGCCTACACCTCGCTGCAGGCATTTTTGGGTGCTGAGAACGCGCACGACGTTTCGGTCTTCTGCTGCTTTGATAACGAGGAGGTTGGCTCCGAGACCAAGCAAGGCGCCATGTCGACGTTCTTGGCCGACGCGCTGCGCCGCATTAACGGATCGCTGGGCTTCGACGACGAGTCGTACCACCGTGCGCTTGCCGCTTCGATGCTCGTGAGCTGCGACAACGCGCATGCTGTGCACCCCAATCACGCCGAGAAGTGCGACGCCCGCAATCAGGTTGTGCTCAACGGCGGCATCGTCATCAAGGAGGCCGCCAACCAGCACTACTGCACCGATGCCTTTAGCCGCGCGGTGTTCCAGGCTATTTGCGATGACGCCGACGTACCCACGCAGGCCTTCGCCAACAAGAGCGATATGGCCGGCGGCTCCACCCTGGGCAACCTGTCGAACATGCAGGCGAGTATGCACGCTGTGGACGTGGGCCTGCCGCAGCTGGCCATGCACTCGAGCTACGAGACCGGCGGCGTGCGCGATGTGATGTGCGCCATCCGCGCCCTCACCGCTTTCTACGAGCGCGACCTGAACATCAACGGCGCCGAAAGTGTAGAGCTCTAAAACCTACCAAAAAGGGATGTTAATTTTGGCAGGTTTTATCTGGGCGAATGCCAGCGGCATTACAAGCCGCTGAGTCCCTAAAGCTTTGCGGGTAGAGAAAAAGTCAGCGAGAGCCCGTCTGGGCGAGCAAGGTGCCTTGAAAGAGGAGGGCATTGGCCTTCTGGCCATGCCCGACGATTGAAAGGCAGATTGCCGTCCAGACGGGCTCGTAGCGTCGGCTCATTACGCCGTTCGTTAGAACGGCGTAATACCTAGTGCTCAATCCAGCAGCGTAGCGTCTCGCCAGCCAGAAGATGGCGTAGATTCTCCGCGGCGATGTCGACCACGTTATTGAGCGTGGCCTCTAGGTGGAACCAGCCGGAGACATGAGGCGTGATGAGCATGTTGGGCGCGTCCCACAGGGGGCTTGTCGCGGGCAGCGGCTCGGGATCGGTGACGTCGATCGCGGCGCCGGCAAGGTGTCCCGACTCAAGGGCGGCGACCAGGTCGTCGGCAACCACAAGGTCACCGCGGCCGCCGTTGGCAAAGAAGGCGCCCGGCTTCATCGCGGCAAAGAACTTGGCGTTCGCCAGACCGCGGGTCTCGGGCGTGCTGGGCATAAAGGATGCGACGATGTCAGCCTCGGCCAGGCGCTCGGGCAGGGCGTCCATGCCGTCCATGTCCTCAAACACGATGGGGTAGACGAGTGGATGGCGCTTGATGCCGCGGGCGTGCGCGCCCATACTGCGGCAGAGCGTGGCAAAGTGGCCGCCGATATCGCCCGCGCCCAGCACCAGCACGTTGGCATTTTTGAGCGAGGTGACCGGGCCCAAGTCCTCCCAGCGATGCTCGCGCTGCAGGTCCTGGTAGCCGGGCAGGCGCTTCATCATCGACAGCACCATGGCAAACATATGCTCGCTTACGGCCTGACCGTAGGCGCCGATCGAGCAAGACAGCTTGGCGTCAGCCGGCACGGTGCCGGCGGCCAAGTAATCGTCATAGCCCGCGGTCTGCAGTTGCAGTAGCTGGAGGTGCTCGCATGCGGTAAGCAGGGCAGGGTCTATGTTGCCCAAGATTACGTCGGCGTTGGCGACCTGCTCGCACGTGATGGCGTCGGCGCTCGTGTAGATAAAGTCCTCGCCTGGAGCGCTCGACTCGAGGATCGCTCGATGACGGTCGTTGACGGGCAGCAAAACTAGGATGTTCACAAGCAGTCCTCTCCGCTTGACCTACCAAAAAGGGACAGGTTTATTTTGTCAGGTTTTATCAGGCAAAACGTTCAAATAAAAACGCCGGATGCAAGACGAGCGTGCCCGTCAGCATCCGGCGCATCCACGGTTACCAGCTCAGCAGCTCGTAACCGTCCTCGGTCACCACGAGCTGTACCTCGCATTGAGCCGAATCGCTACCGTCTTTGGTGCGCACGCACCAGCCGTCGCCCTTGCTAATCTTGATGTCGGGCGCTCCGGCATTGACCATGGGCTCGATGGTAAAGACCATGCCCGGAGCCATGATGGTGTCCACATCGGGCGCCTCGGTGGTAAAGCCCACAAACGGGTCCTCGTGGAACTCCTTACCGATTCCGTGTCCGCCGTACTCGCGCACCACGCTAAAGCCGGCGTCCTCGACGGTCTTTTGCACAGCCTCGGCCATCACGGACAGCGGCAGCCACGGCTTGACGGCGGCAAGGCCCGCCTCCACGCTGGCGCGGGTGACGTCGACCAGGCGCTGGCGCTCGGCCGAGACCTCGCCGATGCAGAACATACGGCTCGAATCACTAAAGTAGCCGTCCAAGATTGTGGAACAGTCCACGTTGATGATGTCGCCCTCGTGCAGCACATCCGCATCGCAGGGGATACCGTGGCAGACGACGTCGTTGATTGAGGTACACACGCTCTTGGGATAGCCCTCGTAGTTGAGGTCGGCCGGCGTGCCGCCGTGCTCGACGGTGTAGTCGTAGATTATCTGGTCGATCTGGTTGGTGGTCATGCCCGCGGCGATGTGTTCGCCCACGTAGTCGAGCACGCCCACGTTGATGGCGGCCGAGCGCTTAATGCCCTCGATATCGGCGGGCGTCTTGTAGAGCGTGCGGGGCAGAACCTCCCAGCCCTCTTCCCACAAGCGCTCGAGGCGCTCATCAAAGGCGCTATGGCATTTCTTGTATTTCTTGCCGCTGCCGCACCAGCAAGCGTCGTTGCGGCCAGGCACGGGTCCTTTGTCATACATGGCTAACTTCCTTTCATTTGCAGCTAGTATAGCTCACCCGCAGACCAGCTCATTTGGGACGGGGCTTTTTTAGCTACCCTGTCAGTTGAGGATGATTTGCTGGCGGGTGGCCGCGCGCTAGTAGCTCACCTGGCAGGGAATGCCGAGGGCGCGCACACGTGCGGCGATCGCATCGAGCGCCTCGGGCGCTGCTTTGGCAAGGCCGGCGATCGGTGTTTCGCGCGCTACCGTGTAGATGGTCGCCTCCTGTGGGCGAATGCGCTCGAGCGCCGCGAGCCAAGGGCCGACATACGCTTCGCCGGTGTTATCGAGGGACTTGCCCTGATACTCGCCGGTCAAAAAGATCGTCTGGATAATAACGTGACCGTCAAAGCTCGCGAACGTCTCGATCTGGTGCTCGACGTCGTAGGGGCCAACAGGCTGGTCGAGCAGCTGGATAAATGTCGGGTCGACGGTATCGAGCTTGAGGATGTTGTCGTCGACCATCATGAGCGCATCGTGCACCTGGGGACGATCGGCGCGCGTGCCGTTGGAAAGCACGGCAATCTTGGTGTTCGGTGCCAGCTGGTCGCGAAGCGCGACAGCACCGGCGATGGCCTGCGGAAACTCCGGTGCGGCGGTGGGCTCGCCGTTGCCTGCGAAGGTGATCACATCGGGGAGCTCGCCCTCGGCTGCCATCTCGCGCAGCTTTGCCTCGAGCGCGTCGAGTACCACGGCAGCTGTGTTGTACGGCTCATGGCAGGGGCGCTCGGCGTTGAGGCCGTTCTCGCAGTAGATGCAGTCAAACGTACAGATCTTGCCCGATGCCGGCATCATGTTGACACCGAGAGAAAGGCCCAGACGGCGGCTGCGCACCGGTCCAAAGATGGGGCTGGCATTTAAAAACGTAGACATAGGCATATGCTCCTTGGGACAGTTGTGCCTAAGCATAGCATCGGCGCCAAAGTCTGGTTTGGGCTTGTGCTCTTAGGTTTCGTTTTTTCATTCTGCCCTTGATGCCTGCGATATGAAAGGTTTCGGGTCGGGTACAGTTCATGTGTTAATAAGGCACAAGACGATGGGGCATAACATGGATTTTACGGTCGAGAATGCGGGCACTACGATTGCCTGTCGCGAGTTTGCCGAGTCGGGCGTGCCGTCGGATGCGCCTGCCTTGATATGCGTGCACGGTGCCTGCGTCGATGGCACATTTTTTGAGGGCATCGCCCGCGAGCTCAGCCAAGTGTGCCGCGTAGTTGCCTACGACCGCCGCGGCTGCGGCGAGAGCGGCGACGCCGCGGACGGGCGCTACGACCTCGCCGCCCAGGCCGACGACCTGCAGGCCGTCATCGAGCATATCGGCGCTCCGGCAAACGTGCTCGCGCATAGTGCCGGTACGCTGGTGACCCTGGAGCTTCTACGTACAAACCCGACCATTGTCTCGCGTGCGATTCTGCATGAACCCGCCGTGACAAACGAAGGCGCCGGCCTGGGTGCGGCCCCGGTTTTACTCGAGATGATTGCTGCGGGAAAGGTCTCGAGGGCGCTAAGGGCCTTCCTGGGCGCCATCGGCGATTCGGACCCTCAAGCCCCCAAGTTAACCGAGGCAGAAGCCAAGCATGCCCTGCGCAACGGCCGCAGTTTCATGGCAAACGAATACGAGATCACTATGACCTGCGTTCCCGATTGGGATGGCGTCCGCGCCTCGAAAACGGTGGCCGCCGTGTTTCTGGGCGAGCTCTCGATTGGCACGCCCCGCGAGGCGGGCACGAGAACGGCGGCTGAGCTTTTGAATTGTCCGCTCGTAGTAGTTCCCGGCGCGCACAACGGGTTGCGCGATCGCCCGACAGCGGCCGCCCAGGCTGTCCGCGGCATCTTGGGGCTCTAGCGGCCGAATCATCAAACGGGCTTCTTTCGTAGACGTTTCGGCTGTGTTAACAAGGGTGCTCAAAACCCAACGTCTGCGGCTTCAGCCCTACCCCGTGGTGCGTTTGCTGTCGGCCGACCAGATTAAGGGCGATCCCAACTGCCTGCTCGCCGGCGATCGGTGTCCCTGTCTGCGCCAGTCAGGTCTGGAGGTCTTGGCAGGCTCCGATGAGGTGTCGGAACGGCTGCTCAACGATGGCGTTGAGTACCGCGCTCGCCTGCGCCCTCTGAAGGTCGAGGGCGAGCCTCACGTCCTGCTGATGGCGCGTTCGATTGATGAACAGGAGGCCGCAGAGGGGGACCTTGTCTACACCGACGTGCTGACGAGCGTGCGCAATCGCCGATATTATGAGGAAAAGCTTCGCAGCGCCCGCATGCAGGCCGGTGTGGCGATGAGCTGTCGCTCGTGCTGCTGGACATTGTCATGCCGGGCATGAACGGCTTTGAGGTGTTGGGCGATCTGTCGCGCCGGTCGATTATTGACAATCTGCCTGTCATCATGATCTCGAGCGAAGATTCCGACGATGTGGTGCTGCGCGCGTACGAGCTGGGTGCTTCGGACTATGTCAACCGCCCGTTTGACTCCCGTGTCCTGCGCCGCCGTGTAAGCAACACCATCCGCCTGTACGCCAAACAGCGTCGCCTGACGAGCCTGCTGTCCCAACAGTACAACGAGCGCGTCAAGAACAGCCGCATGCTCATCGACATCATGGCCGGCGTCATGGAGCTTCGCAATGGCGAGAGCGGCAGGCACGTTACGAACATCGAGAAGCTGACCGAGCTACTGCTCGGCTGCCTGGCCCACCGTAGCGACAACATCTCCCTCGACAACGAGGAGCGCTCCACGATTGCCCTGGCTTCGGCGCTGCACGATATCGGCAAGATGTCGATTGACGATGCGATTCTCAACAAGCCCGGGCGCCTCACGCCCGAGGAGTTCGAGATTATGAAGACGCATACCACGATTGGCGCCGACATGCTGCATGAGCTGGGCAGCCATCACGCCGGCAATGCGCTTATGGAATATGCGTACCAGAATGCGCGTTGGCATCACGAGCGCTGGGACGGCAAGGGTTATCCCGATGGCCTTAAGGGCGACGAAATTCCCATCGCCGCGCAGGTGGTTTCGGTGGCTGACGTGTACGATGCACTGACGAGCGTGCGCGTGTACAAGGACGCTATCCCGCACGAGGAGGCGATCCAGATGATCCTGGACGGTAAGTGCGGCACCTTTAACCCGCTGCTGCTCGATTGCCTGCTCGAGGTGCAAGACCAAATTGCCGAGACGTTGGCACGCCCCGCCGACGTCGTCGCGTTTCCCACGATTTAGTTTGACCAAAGGAGTTTTTAATCCATGATTTCCATGCGTGAGGCGTATGAGAAGATCGGCGCTAATTATGACGACGCGTGCGCTCGGCTGATGGGCGGGGAAATGCTTGCCCGCTTTGCCCTCAAGTTTTTGGATGACGAGAGCATGGACAAGCTGGAGGCTGCCATGGCGGCAGGAGACGCCGAGAGTGCGTTTATGGCAGCGCACACGCTCAAGGGCGTGAGCCAGAACCTGGGATTCGATAATCTGTACGAGCCGGCGGTCGTGGTAACCGAAGCGCTGCGCGGCGCTGATGCCGTTGACGGCGCCCGCGAGGGGATGCATGCGTTGCAGCAGCAATATGCGGCTACGATGTCGGCTCTGCGCGAGGCGGCCGAGTAAGAGGCTGTGAGCCTTGATGACTATGAGCGTGGATAATCTCCCGTTTTAGGCCCGGTGGCGGCCTCAAAGTGGGAGATTATCCACGCTCGTTCGATACGTGTCCAAAAATCCACGCTCACCTCTTCTGATTAGTGAATTGCCTATGCACACTGTCGGGGCTTTCCGCATGCAATCCATATCGTTGTTCGATAAACCGTTCGAATAACGATAGAGTCGATGAGGGTGAGTGTATGTCCAACAGCGTTCAGCGTATGGCCAAGGCGGGCGAAAATATCAGGAAGCTCGGTTTTTGCATGGCAGCCGTTTTTGCAGGGATGCTCGTCGCTTTTGCCGCGTTGGTTGTTTACGTGATCTGGTATGCGGTTGCAAACGTTGCTTCTGTCGATTCTTTCGGTGTCGTGACGCTTCTCGATGGCGGGTGCATCGTTATCCCAAGCGGACTGTGCATGGCGCTTGTTATGGGTATTTCGCTTGTCGTTCTGTGCGGGATCAGCCGTAACATCTCGCGAGGCGTCTCGCCCTTTACCAAGACGCATGTGCGGCTTATCCGTGTTCTCGCGCTTGCCTTTGCTGTTAACGCCGCGGTTTCGCTTGTTGGTGCCTATGGATCGGTCAATCTCACCATTGGCGGACTGGAGCTTTACATCGTGCCTCATTCCTTCGTTATTGAGATTTGCCAAGGCGCTACCTTTGATGCGGGGTCGTTTATCGGCGCAGTTGTCTGTTTATTTATCTCGGCGATCTGGAGTTATGCCTCGCTGCTCCAAGAGCAGTCTGACGAGCTTGTGTAGGAGGAAACATGAGCTATCTCATCATCGAGCTTGAGACGCAGCTGCTTAAGACCGGAAAGACCAGTGCTGATCTGATTCGGGCGACGGGGCATACTCCGGCTAATATTTCAAAGCTTAGAAACGGAAAGATAAAAGCTATTCGCCTAAAGACGCTCCTCGATATCTGTGATGAGCTTGATTGTCAACCGGGAGATATTATTCAGCGCGTGAGTGAGAAAGAGCTTGAGGAGCTTATTGTTGAGCGTGCAAAAAACGTTGTGAGGCAGATGCGGGACGGCGGAGGCAATGAGGCGTCGCTTCCGACATCAGTCTTTGCTGTCGATTTGAGCGACGAGTAGCTTAAGGCGAACAACTAAAACGAAATATCAGCGTGAAGGGACCCGTGTCTAACACGGGTTCTTTCTTTTAGATTATCTTGGCAAATATGAGTTATCGAAAAACAATAACAACTATGGAAAACGATAAAGTAAAGAAGGAACGATATGAGCGGTTTTGCTATCAAGCGGAACGGGAGGCCAATGAACGCATCGACGATAAGGCTATCAAGGGTGTCAAAGCGCTATGGGAGGCGCCGCGTTTTGCATGACGTTTCCTTCGAGGTGGATCAGTCTGAGCTTTGCGCCCTTGTTGGTGCAAACGGGGCGGGCAAAAGCACGCTTATTAAAATAGTGCTGGGCCTCTGTGAGCCATCGTCGGGGAGCGTGGAGCTCTTTGGAGGCAAGTCGAAAAAAGAGCTGAGCTTGATGCGGACGCGTGTCGGCTATGTGCCAGATTCCTGCGGAGCATACCAATCCCTCAGTGCGGCTGAGAATCTTCGGATCCGATGTGCGGAATGGGGACTCGATGAGAAACGTGAGGTTCCTCGCGTCTTGGGCCTAGTCGGGCTGGACGTCGATGAGAAAAAGAGCGTGAGCAGTTTTTCTCTGGGAATGAAACGGCGACTGGATATAGCTACGGCTTTATTGGGCGACACCGACGTACTAATTTCCGATGAGCCGGCAAATGGATTGGATCCGTTGGGCATCGAGAGTATATGGGCCCTTATCGGTCGATTGAATCGGGAGCAGGGCAAAACCATGCTTATCTCTAGCCACGACTTGGATGAGCTGGCATCGGTTGCAACAAGCTGCCTGTTTCTTCATGACGGTGAACTGCTAAAAAAGGAATCGATGGACGTCATAAGGGATGAGGCGCCATCCCTAAAAGAGTATTACAGGCGCTTGATGAAGGCGGTCTCGCTATGAAGCGGGCGATCCATCCCATAAAGGCAGATATGATGCGTTTGCACAGGATATTTCCGGCGAAGTTTGGTCTTGCGCTTATGCTGGCGTTCGGCCTTCTCTTCGGCATCTTTCTAAAAAACGGAACAACGTTGCTCGCCTTTGGCTATGGCGTTTGTGGGGAGGATATTGGTTTCCTCTGGAATGCAATCGATCCTTCTGCGCCTGATGAGTCCCTTGCGCGCAGCGCTTTTGCCGGTACATCCCTGTTCGTTCCACTCATCGTTTGTTTGGTGCTTTTACAGGAGCATGGCTATAAAGAGGGGCACCGAATTTCTTCGGCAAGAGGTCTCAACCGCTTTTATGGGGCTCTAGCCCATGCATTTTCGTCTGCTTTAATAATTGGCGCAGCGTATAGCGCGCTTTGCCTTCTTCTTTTTGCAATAGCCATAATACGTGGAGGGCATAACTACTCGCACAACATACTAACTGTATTTTTGCCTGCAATGATAGTCAACGCCGTATTGGTGATATCGGTTGCGCTGGAGACGGTGACCATCTATCGGATAACGGGCAGCGCTGTATTGAGTGGGGCCGTGGTGATAGTCGGATTTGTCATGAGCTTGACGCTCTACGGAGCCTTCCTTCAGGCACCTATACCATCCTTGCGATGGATCTTCTTCCTTCCGGGGCCGTACCTTGGAGTCGGATGTGCCCTTGGGTATAGCGATATGGGGCAGCTGACGCTTCTGGGATATGGCGTGGCAGCCAGCTGTCTATCGGTATTGATTTACGCTCTCTTGAGCTTTCGCGCTGGGGGTGTGCTCAATGGCTCGTCAGATTAAAAGACTTCTCCAGTCAGAATTGAAGCATGTGAGCAAATGGGCGTACGCCTTAATCCTGGTAATTTATGCGTACATGGTGATATTGCAGCTTAATTCTTTCCCGATGTGGTTCTGTAGCCTCCGTGAGAACAGTTTCTTGGGTTTTTTCCCAGACCCGACGCTTCGGCTATCGGCGGAGGATGTCCTTCTATTTGGCAATGCAGAGGTTTTTCGCGGTCTGCTGTTCAACGTAGCCCCGTTGGCCCATGCATTGTTCTTTCCGTTCATCGCGGCTTGCATTGTGCCGCGCTTTGTCAGTTCGGGCTTTGTCGAGGAACCGTGGGGGTTGTCGGAGGCTCGGGGAGGGAAGCGTGTGTGCGCTATCGTTGCGCGAGTGGTGCTATCTTCTTTTGCCCTTTTGGGCGCGTTTGTCCTGTCGAGTGTCGTTTTGTACTGTCTTAACTGCGCAATCGTTTCGGATGCTCAGCAGTATTTCAACCTGCATGTATTTTGCTATCGACTTCTTCTGGCGAGTGCCGTCTGTCTTGCATATGTGGTCTCTTGCGTGATCGCTGTTTCCTATTTTGGGGCCGGCTTCGGTCCGATTGGCATGCTGCTGCTTGTCAACGTCGTAGCGATCTACATACAGATCGGGGCCAATTCCATGCTTCCGCTTCCAGCCTCGATGCTCATGTGGATTTGCGGCGTGACCCCGTTGGGGAATGGTCAATGCATTTCGATTTTAATTGACTGTCTCATAAACGTAGCAAGCGTTGTTGCCATTTGCTTTACTGTCGACCGATTGCGGTCGAGATTTCTCTGATTGTTTGTGAGGGATAATCATACCGAGCATATCAAATACAGGGGGGGCGGGCACCGTAGCTGGTGTCCGCCCCCCCCTGGCATGGAAGGTTTAAGCCTGTGTGATTCGCGAGCTAGCGAGCCCGCTTAACCTTGGCCGCTGCCTCGACAAACGACTTCCACAGGTCAAAGTCGGTCTCGAGCGTCTTCCACGTGTACTCAGGGTGCCATTGCACGCCCAGGCAGAACGGCTGGCCTTCGACTTCGATGCACTCGGGCACGCCGTCGGTTGCCTTGGCGACCAAGCGCGTGCTTTTACCCAGACGATCGACGCAGCAGTGGTGTGCGGAGTTGGTCTGGATCAGCCTGTGCCCGCCAACCGCGCGCTCCAGCAGCGAGCCCGGCACGACCTCGACAGGATGCACAGGGTCGTTGAGCACGTGGGTATGGCGCCACTGCGTGCGGCCCTCGCGCGCGCCCAGGCTCGGCACGTCCATGCACAGGGTGCCGCCGGTGGCGACGTTGAGCAGCTGCGTGCCGCGGCAGGTGGTAAAGAGCGGCTTTTTGGCGCGGAGTACCTCGTCGACCAGCTTAAACTCAAAACTATCGCGGATTTCGCAGCAGAGGGTGGGGTCGTAGGGTCGATCATCGCCCCAACGTTTGGGATTGACATCGGGGCCGCCGGGGATGGCGATGCCGTCGGCGATGTCGACGTAATGACGGATGACCTCAATGTCCTCGGTGATGGACATCTGCAGCGGCAGGCCGCCGGCAGCAAGAATGGCATCGACAAAGACACTTGCGATTTCCTCGTTGGGGGAGAGTGTCTCGCTTAAAAACGGCTTTGCCTCTTCCCAGCGCGGCGCCACCAGGATGAGCGGACGGTCGGCGGGGTCGACGTTGACGTGCGGGGTGTATGACGATGAAGTGCGAGTTCCGATCATAGGTGTTGCTTTCGAGTTTGGATGGTCATGGCGAGCGGATATGGCAATTGGGCTAGTGGCCCTTGATGGAGTTGAGGAAGTCTTGGGCGCGCTTGGTCTGGGGATGGTCGAAGAACTCGTCGGGCGCGCCGGTTTCCACGATCTGGCCGTCGGCCATGAACACGACGCGGTCGGCAACGCGGCGGGCGAAGTTCATCTCGTGCGTAATGACGATCATCGTCATGCCCTGCTGGGCCAGGCGGACCATGACCTCGAGCACCTCGTTGATCATCTCGGGGTCAAGGGCACTCGTGGGCTCGTCGAAGAGCATGGCCTTGGGCTGCATGGCGAGCGAGCGGGCAATGGCCACGCGCTGCTGCTGGCCGCCCGAGAGCTGAGCGGGCACCTTGTCGGCCTGTTCGGCAACGCCCACGCGGCTCAGCAGGTCCATGGCGCGCTCACGAGCTTCCTCCTTGGACACGCCCAGCACGTCGACCGGCCCCAGCATGACGTTCTGCAGCACCGTCATATGCGCGAACAGGTTGAACTGCTGAAACACCATGCCCAGCTCGGCGCGCATGCGGGCAAGATCCTTGCCTTCCTGCGGCAGAGGCTCGCCCTCGATGAGGATCTCGCCCGAGTCGATGGTTTCCAGGCGGTTGATGGTTCGGCACATGGTCGACTTGCCCGAGCCCGAGGGGCCGATCACGACGACGACTTCGCCGCGGTCGACCGAGAGATTGATGTCGTTGAGGACGTGCAGATCGCCATAGTGCTTATCGACGTGCTTGAGCTCGATAAGCGGCTGGTTGCCAGAAGTAGAAGTGCTCTGTGCCATGGTGCTCGGCTCCTTATGACTGGAAATGGTAAAGCGTTAGCGGATGATGGTCGCGCCGGTCTTGTGCGAAACGTAGACAGCGGCCTTGTTGATCGCGACGTTGATGAGGATGTAGATGACCGCGATCACCAGATAGACCGATACGAGCGCGTCGTAGTTGGTGATGAGCACGCGGGCATTTTGCATGAGGTCGGGGTAGCTCACCACATAGGCGACGGTGGTGTCTTTGACTACGACCACGAGCTGCGAAATCAACGACGGAATGATAAACCGAATCGCCTGGGGCAATACGATTTTAAAGGTGATTTTGGCCTTGGAGAGACCGAGCGCCTGGGCTGCCTCGACCTGACCACGCGGCACGGCGTTGACGCCGGCGCGGAAGATCTCGGCAAGTACGCCGGCTGCAGCGAGCGCGACGGGAAGCGTGAGCATCCAAAACGACGGCAGTGAAATCTTGTACTGAGGCAGCACCAAAAAGAAGAAGTAGATGAACAGCAGGCTCGGCACGCCACGGAAGAAATCGGTGAGCACGCGGCAGACCAGCTGCAGCGGCTTGATGTCGCTGGTACGGCCGAGCATGAGGGCTAAGCCCAGTACCAGCGCGATGGCGCCGGCGGTGAGCGCGACCTTTACTGTGCCCTCAAAACCGGCAAGCAGGAACTTCCAGGTGGTGAGGTGCGTAAAGAAGTACCAGTAATGGACCGAAAGCTGGCCGGTCACATAAAAGCGCTGCAGTACCAGAGCGATGAGCGCGGCCACGGCAACAAGTGAGATGGCGGTGCCGACGCGAATCTTGGCGCGCATCTTGGGGCCGGGAGCCTCGTAGAGCGCATCGCGCATGGTGAGCGCGGAGGTGGAGCGCTTGCTCATCGGAGGATCCTCACCTTCTTATCGATATAGTTGCCAATGTGGCTCACCACAAAGGCCGTGCCCAGGTAGCCGAGCGCCGAGATAAAGAACGCGGCGACGCCGCCGAGCGAGCGCGTGTTGATGTAGCTCACCACGCCGGTGAGCTCCTGCGGTTTAAGCGGCACCTGACTGCCGAGCGCGGTGGTGAGCATGACGGCGATAAAGAGGTTGGTCATGGGCAGCACGCTCGAGCGCAGCGCCTGCGGAATCACGATCTTGGCGAGGATACGGCTGAAGCTCATGCCCAGCGAGCGGGCGGCTTCCACCTGGCCGACACCGACGGTGTTGATGCCGCTCATAAAGTTCTCGGAGCCAAAGGCAGAACCCAAGAGCACTGTGGCGACGATGACGCAGGTGCGGTAGGGCAGGACGACCTTGAGCGGGGGCAGCGCATAGACGACGATAATGAGCAGCGCGATGCCGGGGATGTTACGGAAGACCTGGACATACAGGTCGCCAAAGACGCGCAGCGGCTTGAGCGGCGACACGCGCATCACGGTGACGGCGACGGCCAGCACCATGGCGATGGCAAACGACTCAAGCGTCATGCCCCAGGTTGCTAGCAGCGCGTCGATATAGTTCTGGCCATAGAGCGACCAGAGCTCGGAGAGACTCATGCGGACCTCCCGCCGGTAAGGAAAGGGGCTCCCGTGTGTACGGAAGCCCCGACAACTCAGTGAGGAAACAGTTTAGCGCAATAAAGCGCATCGTGCGTTTCCGTATGGTTTCGTAGCGGCCGTTACTAGGCTCGCTGCCTAGGCGCCGATCTCGGGCAGCTCGGGAACATTGGTGTCGCCCGTACGGTCGCCAATGCAGATCTGCCACAGCTCGGTCCAGGTGCCATCGTCCTCGATCTTCTTAAGGAAGTCGTTGACAAAGGCGACACCGTCGGAATCGAGCGGCAGGCCGATGCCGTAGGGCTCCTTGCTGCCGAAGGGCTTGCCGGCAATCTTGTACTTGCCGGGCTCGCGGACCAGGGCGCTCTGCTGCATGTTGTTGTCGATGACGTAGGCGTCAACGCGGCCCTGCTGAAGTGCCTGGCGGGCCTCCTCGTCGGTCTTGAACTCCTGTTGGCTGGCCTTGGGGGAGAACTCCTCCAGGATGGCGGGGCCGTTGGAGCCGGACTGGACGGCGACGTTCTTGTCGGCCAGGTCGTCGACGCTCTTGATGTCGTCGTTGTCGGCGAGCACCAGGATAGCCTGCTGGGTGTAGTAGTAGGGACCGGCGAAGGAGACGAGCTTCTTGCGCTCGTCAGTGATGGTGTAGGTGGCAAAGACAGCGTCGACCTGGCCGTTCTGCAGGACGGACTCGCGCGTGTCCGAGGTCACCTGGGTGATCTCGACCTTGTTCTCGCCCAGAATGTAGCTGGACAGGAGCTGTGCGATACCGGCGTCGAAGCCGCGGGTCTGACCGTCTTTCTCGTTGAGGAGGGAGAAAAGTGTGGAGGTCTGAACGCCACCGATCTTAAAGACACCGGCGTCCTTGACGGCCGTGGCCCAGGTGCTGGCGGCGATGGCGTCGTCATCGGCCTTGGGGCCGTTGTCGACGAGTTTGTCGAATGCCTTGGCATCGAGTATGGTGGAAGCCTCGGTATCTTCGGAGCTCTTGGAGGAGCCGACGGCGGAACCCTTGTCGGCCTCGGCGCTGGTGTCGGAGCAGCCGGCAAGACCAAGGCCGGCAACGGTTGCGAAGGTGGCGGCAACGAAGCCGCGGCGGTCGAGAACGACCTGCTGGGAGAGGTTCTTGCTCATGGTAGAACACCTTTCTCAATAAAATCCCTAGCGGTTGAGTAGAGTTATACCCTATCCCGCTCAAATGGGTCAACACGAAATAACTCAGAAACATACTTACCTTATGGGTTATTCTACCTACCATAAAGGGACAGGCACCTTTGTGGTGGTTCTTGCAGATGTGGTGGCCTGTCTCGCTGCTTTGTCTCAATCTGTAACAGGTAGACGAGGAAATGGGTTCTAACTGTTACAGATTGAGATTTTCTCTTCAGGGGAATTCGAATGTCTCGATCTGTAACAGTTAGACGGCCAAAAGGTCTCTATCTGTTACAGATTGAGACAAAGGTCAGGGGCAAAGACGGTTTGTCTAGATCTGTAACAGTTAGACGGGAATTCGGGCCCTAGATGTTACAGATTGAGATAATCGCGCGCGAAAATAAAAACCTCCGCAGGGGTGCTTCCCTTGCGGAGGTTTTTTACTCGTTAAGTAGCCTAACGGCTTCGGCGGCCATGTTCTCGGCCGTCATGCCGTTCTGAGCGAGCAACTCGTTGGGGTCGTAGCGGTCGGGGAAGCCCTTGGCGATGCCAAAGGTGCGCGTGCGCACGGGCGTGCAGGCCAAGTAGCACGCGACGCGCTCGCCCCAGCCGCCGTCCAAGATGCCGTCTTCGAGGGTGACGACAACGCGATGCTTGGCGGCAAGGCTGTCGAGGAACTCGCGGTCGAGCTCGGTTGCATAGCGCGGGTTGACGAGCGTGGCCTCGATGCCGTACTCGGCAGTCAGACGGTTTGCCACGCGCTCGCCCAGCTCAAAGAAATCGCCAAGCGCGAGCACGGCCACGTCGCGACCCTGGCACACCACGTTGTAACGAACGGCGCCGTAATCGGCGTCCTCGGCAGGCGCAAGATCGGGGCGGCTTACCAAGCCAATGCCCGGCACGCGAATCGCCACGGGATGCTCGCGGTGGTCGAGCGACCAGCTCAGCATGGATAGGTATTCCTCCATGCAGGAAGGCGCCAGGTAACGCATATTGGGGAGAGCGCCCAGCATAGAAATATCAAAGAACGAAAGATGCGTCTCGGATGTGGTGCCAAAGATCGATGCGCCAAACACCAGGATGGTTGCGGGGACATCGTTGAGGCACAGGTCGTGCCACAGCTCGTCGTAGGCGCGCTGCAAAAACGTGCCGTACACACCAAAGACTGGCTTGGCACCCGAGCGCGCAAGCGCGGTGGCAAAGGTCACGGCGTGCTCCTCGGCAATGCCCACATCGACGAACTGTTTGCCGGCGGCGGCGCGAAGCTCGGGTGTAAAGCCCATGATGTAGGGCGTGGCGGCCGTGATGCCCACGACCTGCGGATCGTGCTCGATGGCGGCGCTGAGCGCCTCGCCCGTAATGTCGGCATAGGTGCGCGGCGCAGGCTCGCTCGGATGGCCCGGGCAGAGCTTGCGCCCAGTCGCCATGTCAAACGGACCCACATGATGCCAGCGCTCGGGGTCGCTCTGGGCTGGCTCAAAGCCCTTGCCCTTTGCGGTGGAGACGTGCAGCACGATGGGATGATCGATATCGCGCAGCTCCTGCAGCGTGTCGACCAGGGCCAACACATCGTTGCCGGTGTCCAGATAGCAGTAGTCGAGCCCCATCGCGCGGAAAACGTTGCGCTCACAGGTGCCGTTGCTGGCGCGTAGCTCGGCCAGATTGCGATACAGGCCACCGTGGTTTTCGGCGATGGACTGGTCGTTATCGTTGACGATGATGATCAGGTTGCTGTCGAGCTCGGCGGCATTGTTAAAGCCCTCAAACGCCAGACCGCCCGAAAGCGAACCGTCGCCAATGATGGTGATGACGTTGTACGCATCGCCCGCCAGGTCACGAGCGTGCGCCAAGCCGCAGCCCAGACTCACCGACGTGGAGGTGTGGCCCATGGCGAACAGGTCGTGCTCGGACTCGTCAGGATTGGCAAAACCAGAGGCCTCGCCGTAGCGTGCCGGGTCGATATAAGTGTACGCGCGCCCAGTCAGCGCCTTGTGGGCGTAGGTCTGGTGCGAAACATCAAAGACAATCTTGTCGATGGGGGAGTTAAACACGCGATGGAGCGCAACCGTAAGCTCAACGACGCCCAGGTTGGGGGCAACGTGCCCGCCGACGGCGGCGGAGCTTTCGAGGATGGCGTGGCGGATCTCGCCGCAGAGCAGCGGAAGCTCGGCGCGATCGAGAGCCTTGACGTCCTCGGGCGTTGTCGTTTGCGTAAGCAGCATCGTTGTGGGTTACTCCATGCGAATCGTGCGCCGGCACTCCCTCGGCCGGCACAATTGCACAAGACAGTCTCGCACATTTTGGCGTTTGATATGTGACGGCGGCGCGGTAATTCGCCAACTGGTGGGGCAAAACGTTTTGTCCGATGCCATACTGGTAAATTCGATGATGATTTTATTCATTGCGCGCAGGCCGCGGCTTGCCGCCGAGCGCCGCCGGAAGGAGGCCGCATGTCCGATACCGTTCGTGCCGAGAAAATCGCGCGCGAGGTCGACGATGCCGCCCGTCAGCTTGCCCAGGCGGGCCGCTTGGACCTGATGCATGAGTTTATCCAACATGGCGATGTGACGGTCTATACGCATGTGACCTCGGTAGCGCGGGCAAGTCTGTCCTTTGCCGAGCGCCTGGGCCGCGTCGGTATCTCCGTCGACCGCTTATCGCTGCTGCGCGGGGCCCTGCTGCACGATTACTTTCTCTATGACTGGCACGATCCCGACCCAAGCCATCGACTGCATGGCTTTCGTCACCCGTTTTTTGCCTTGGCGCGTGCGGAGGAAGATTTTGAGCTGACGCCGCGCGAGCGGAATATTATCGTACGGCATATGTTTCCGCTGGTACCGGTGCCGCCGACGTGTCGTGAGGCATGGATTGTGTGCCTGGCGGATAAATGGTGCGCACTGCGCGAGACGATTGCCGGCCGTCTGCCGCGCAAAGGCGGCGCGAACGATTTGAACGAGGGCCCGAGTGACGGCTCGAGCAAAGAATCGAACGAAAAGAGGAGTGGGTAGACGGTGGGAACCGCGATCGACATGGCATTTGACGGCGCGACGCTTGCCGCCTGTCCGCTCTCGGCGCTGGTACTCTCGTTTGCCTTCTACGGTTTTTGCGGCTGGGTATGGGAGTCGACAGTCTGCGCCATGCTCAACCACGGACGCTTTGCCAACAGCGGCTTTTTGCTAGGGCCGTGCTGTCCCATCTACGGTGCGGGCGGCATTGCGTGCTGGTTGCTGCTGCGTGGAATCCCAGACGCCTCGAGCCAGTTTGTCGCTGCCGCGCTCGTATGCAGCGTGATCGAATATAGCGTGGGCGTGCTGTTGGAAAAAACGACGGGTGCCCGGTTTTGGGATTACTCGCATCTGCCGTTTAACCTGCACGGACGCATCTGCCTGTACTGGGCCTGCGCGTTTGGCTTGGGTGCGTTGTGTATTTGCCGTTTAGTGGAGCCGGCATTGCTGGGGCTGCTTGGCCATCTGCCGGTGCTAATCGTGCGCTTGGCCGCCTTTATCGTCGCGGTCGCGATGATGGTCGATGCGGTGTGCTCGTTGGCGAGCTGGCGGCGTCTGTCCGATCAGCTTGAGCGTGTGCGTGCCGACCTTGCCGACCGCATCAATGAGTCGCTTGCCGACGCCTCCGACTCTATGCTCGAACGTATTCCCGATTCGGCGATTGACTCGGTGGCGCAGACGCATATCCGCGGTCGCGCCGTTAACGCTTGGCTGGCCGAGCTGGGCGACGCGGCGCTCGATGCCCTGCGCGAGAAGACTTCGATGCCGACGTTTATCTCGGATGGTGCTCGCGGCCTGGCGCTCGCTGCCCGCCGCGTGGCCGATGCCGCGCCGAGTATGCCGCGTCCGTCGCTCGGTCGTCGCCTTGCCGGCAAGCGCATGAGCCGCCCGGTACCGAGCGTGTCACTCAGCCGCCGCGACCTACGCTTCTTTAACGCCTTCCCGCGTCTGCGCATCAATCGTTACGAGGGTGTCATTCGAGCTACCGACCTCCGCGACCGAGCCCGCGAGCTGTTCCGGCGCTAGCCAGAGCGGAGCCAAGCGAGCCCTTCTCGTTCGCACGTTTCCCGTTCGTTTCGCGTCCGTTGCCGCGCCGTTTCCAAGATTGCGGTGCCGTTTCCATTCGACAACGCAGCGTTTAACAACGCCGTATCTGGTCTACACCAGTTGCCCCTCGGCCGCATCATGAGCGCCGACAACGTTCATGCGACCAAGGGGGAGCGAATGTACGATACGGGATCGACAACGTTTATGCTCATCTGCACCATGCTCGTGTTTTTAATGACACCGGGTCTGGCGTTTTTCTATGGCGGCCTGTCCAGGCGCAAAAATGTCATCAACACCATGCTTATGTGCTTTGGCGCCATTGGCCTGGTTGGTGTGCTGTGGATTGTTGCCGGCTGGTCGCTGGCCTACGGTGGCGACGGTTCTAGCCCGTTTATTGGCGGCTTTGACCAGTTGCTGTGCCTGCCGGTGCTCAACCAGGTGCTGCAGGCGGCCGAGGGCAATGCTGCGGATGGTGCCGTCTACCCTCAGATCATCAACATCGCCTTCCAGATGGCGTTTGCCATGATCACCGCCGCTATCGTTACGGGCAGTCTGGCAGGCCGCGTTAAGTTTGGTGCCATGACGGCCTTCCTGGGCATTTGGCTGCTCGTGGTCTATGCGCCGCTCGCCCACATGGTTTGGGGCGGCGATGGTTCCTTTATCGGCGACATCATCGGCGCGCTCGACTTTGCCGGCGGCGACGTGGTACACATTTCGTCCGGTCTCACGGGCCTGATTCTCTGCTTAATGCTCGGCCGTCGTCGCGGCTTTGGCATGGTGAGCTACCGTCCGCATAACGTGCCGTTTGTGGCGCTGGGCGCCGGTCTACTTTGGTTTGGTTGGTTTGGCTTTAACGGCGGCAGCGAGTTTAAGGCCGACGCCGTGGCGGCACTCGCCATCCTCAACACCGTGACGGCCAGCGCGGCGGGCATGGTCTCGTGGCTTGTCGTCGAGCGCGTGCACACCGGTCGCCCCACGCTGGTGGGTGCCAGCACCGGTCTGGTTGCGGGCCTTGTGGTGGTCACGCCGGGTGCGGGCTTTGTCGAGCCGTGGGCAGCGCTGGTCATGGGCCTGATCGTCTCGCCCGTCTGTTACCTGGCCATCAGCCATCTTAAGACCAAGTTTGGCTACGACGATGCGCTCGACGCGTTCGGTTGCCACGGTATCGGCGGCATCTTGGGCGGTGTGCTCACGGGCCTGTTCTGCGTGCCGGAGCTCTCGTGGACCGGTAAGGGCGGCCTGTTCTACACGGGCGACGTGTCGCTGCTTGTCTCGCAGGTTCTGGGCATTGTGGTGACGGTCGTTATTGTGCTGGTGCTCGACTTGGTGATCGCCGCGGTGGTCAAGGCACTGTTCCACGGCAGCCTGCGTGTGGACGAGGCCGACGAGGCGCTGGGCCTGGATGCGAGTCAGCACGGCGAGAGCGCATACCCTTCCTTCTCGGGACTCGATTAGCGGCACGGGTTTCCCAGGCACCCGACCTTGCCCCTCAAACCGTCGCTTGCGTACCGAAGTACGCGGCGCTCCTCTTTCGGGGCAATCTCGGGCACCTGGAAAACCCGTGCCATGTGAAGGTAAATCAATTTCTTTTATTGAAGAGAGGAATTCACTATGAAGAAGATTACAGCGATTGTTCGTGCCGAGAAGCTTGAGGTTCTCAAAGATGCGCTGTTTGCGGCTGATGTTCGCGGCATGACCATCAACCAGGTGCAGGGCTGCGGCGCGCAGCATGGCTGGAAGGAATACGTGCGCGGCAACGAGCTGCTCGTCAACACGATCCCCAAGGTGCAGTTCACCCTCATCTGCGCCGACGAGCATGTCGACGGTATCGTTGACATTATCTGCAACGCCGCTCGCACCGGTGCCGTCGGCGACGGCAAGATTTGGGTCGAGCCGGTCGAAGAAGTCATCCGCATTCGCACCGGCGAACACGGCCCGGCCGCGGTGTAGAATCGACCGTCTGCCATCCGCAACGTTAAAATGCTGCAATGAGGCACAAGACTTGCGTTGCGGATGGGCGGATTATGGGTCGCAATAAATATCCCGAGGAGACGGTCGCGAAGATTCTCGACGCGGCACTGGAGCTATTCTGCGCACAGGGTTATGAGGGGACGAGTATTCAAGATATCGTTGACCGTCTCGACGGCATGACCAAGGGCGCTGTCTATCATCACTTCAAGAGCAAAGAAGAGATTTTCAACGCCGCGTTTGATCGGGCGATGACTCCGATTGTTGAGCACCGCCGCTCGATGCTTGGCGTCGGTAATATGACCGGAGCCCAAAAGCTCAAGCGACTGTACGCTCCCGAGTCCGTTGTTCCACAAATTGAGCTATGGGCACGTATGCGTCCTGCAGCAGATCCGGTAAAAAGCTCGCGCCTACTGGCGATGCAGTACCAGGGCTCATTTGACGAGTCGGCCGATGGCTGTCTCTTGCCAGTGATCGAGGAGGGCATCGCCGACGGCTCCATTGCGTGCGAATGCCCGCGCGAAGCGGCGGAGGCCGTATCGTTGTTGGCGAATCTTTGGCTGCTGCCATTGTTCCGTCCGCTCGAGCCCAAGGAGCGAATGCTCGCTCGCGCACAATGTTTGGCGCAGATGGCTGCCGCGGTGGGGCTCGATTTGGGTAATGAAGTGCTTCAGACAACGGCGCAGATTTGGGACGTATGGGACCGCGCCGGGTGGTAATATAGATACCAACGGTATGTAATTGATTTGTGAGGGTAGCCACGGCTGCCCTTTTCAAGTCATTAAATACATACTAGTGGTATGTATAGGGGGTGGGCTTATGGCTGGGCTGAGAGACGTCGGCGTCTCGTTGAAATCAAAAACAGTGCGGTCAATCAGGCTCGCGGAACTTCTGGTTGCGCAGCTGTGCACGTATTCGATGCTGTCGGCGCTGTGCTTTGCGTATCCACTTTACTTGTTCGATTGCAGTGGATCGTCAACGTTATATGGCGCCGTCGTGGCGACGGCGTTCATACCCGGCGTACTCGCAACTCCGGCTGGTGGGATCTTAGCGGATCGGGGAAGACACCGCGAGGTCCTCGTGTCCCTCGGCATTGCTCTGATGACTGCATCACTGCTGTCTATCCCCATGAAGCGCTCGTTGCCTCTTGCGGTCGTCGTAGTAGCGATACTTTGTGTTCAATGTGGTGTTCAATCGCTGCTAAAGCCAATGCTCCAAATTGAGACGGTGCGTATGGCGGGTGAAGAGAAGGTTGAGCGGGCCACTGCATTGGTTTCGCAGATGACCATGGTGAGCAATATCTTGGGTCCTGTGGTCGGGACGGCAGTCTATGGGTGCTTTGGCATCGATGCTCTTTGCACAACCGCGTCGGTGGCGTTTGCGATTTCAGCTCTCTTGTTTGGGGTCGCACTCAAGCAAAACGCCTCATCTGAAACGATGAGAGACGGCGCGACTCGCACGACATGCCGAAACGATTTTCGGGAGTCGATTCGGTATCTGTTGCAAAATGCATCATTGGTCGCTGTGATTTTGCTTGCGGCAGTTTTGAACCTTGCGTTGGTTGGGCTAACGATTGGCGCTCCCATTATTGTTACAAAGCATCTCGGTATGCAATCGTCCTGCGTTGGGATAGTTGAGGTTGCTCTGGGCCTGGGTGGTCTTACCGGCAGTGGCTTGGTCGGCATTTGGCCGCATCGTTTTTCTTTCAATGGCATATGCCGATATGTTGCGATGATCTGTTTTGGAGTCGCGCCGATTATTGTTACGCTGCTGTTCGGCGTAGATGTATGCGTGTTCACCGTGTTTGCGGTTGGTTCGGCATGGGTCATGGTGTGGGCGAGCATTACGTCGGTTGAAATCACCGCGTTTGTTCAGCGGGTAGCGCCGACTGAGCTCTGCGGAAAAGTGCTTTCGGTCGTTTACATGGTCCTTTCCTGCGCAACGCCTATCGGCCAATTGACGTACGGGGTTGCATATGATCGATGGACACCGGCGATTGTATTCGCAGCCATGTTGGCGGTGCTGACGTTGACGACGGCTCTGTTTTATCGGCTGAAAAATCGATTGCGGCGATTGTCTTAACGCGCTGGGGCACCGTGAATTTGTGAAGGCGGTGGTACGCCGCGCCGGGACGGCATTGTTTGGACATGCCTCTCCTTCGTCTACAATATCGGGCAGACGAAGGAGAGGCATGTCCATGATCAAGATGTTCGCGAGTGACTTAGACGGAACGCTGCTGAACGCCCTGCACGAGGCGGATGGGACCATCCGCCGCGCCATTCGCGAGCTGACTGAGGCTGGCCTGCACGTGGTTCCCGCGACTGGACGCTCGACGTTGCCGATCGGCGAGCATGGCTTTACGGGCTTGGCGCTTGACGCCTGCTGCTCCAATGGATCCATCGTGCGCGACAGCCATGGCGAGGTGCTCAAGACTTGGACCATCGACCCGCAGGTCACTGAGGAACTGCTCAAGGCGTTCCCGGACATTTGCTTTGATTGCTCCACGCCCGATGGCATGTACTCGAGCGGTTCGTTCGAGATGCATCAGGCGGGCTTTAAAAAGGACAGCCCCATCAAGCGTATTGTGATGCGCGGCATGCGTGCGCGCGGTGGGTATCACGAGGAGCAGTATTTCGACCAGTCGATCGGTGACATCCTGCGCCACGATGTATGCAAGATCAATTGTCGCGTGACCTCGCCCGAGCTGGAGCGTGACCTTAAGGCCTATCTTGCCGAACGCTCGGACCATGTGGTCAACGCGCCGTTCGATCCGGTGATGTTCGAGATCACGGACGTGGCGTGCAACAAGGGCGAGAGTGTGGCCTGGCTGGCGGGCTACTACGGTATTGCCGAGGACGAGGTCGCGGTCTACGGCGACGGCGGCAACGACATCGCCATGCTCAAGCGTTTCCGCCACAGCTATGCGACCAAAAACGCTAGCGATGCAGCTAAGGCTGCTGCGAGCGCAACTATCGGCAGCTGCATGGTCCACGCCGTCCCCAAACACATGCTCGCCACCATGCATAAGCAGAGCTCCCGCACCATCATTGAATAATGTGACAAAGGGACTGTCCCTTTGTCACATGGGAGATACCGGCTTTTGGCGTATAGGACTGTCACGCTTTCGCCACCAACAAATTTCGAGTTATTCGGCCTGTCGGAGGTCGTTAAATGGCTAAAGATGCCCTCTCGGGAACATTCATGCCTCTAATGGTGTTTGATTCGGTGACGTAAGTGCGCAAATGGGCATGTATACGCTCAAATAAGGACAAAAACCCTCAGATAATCCCGGCGGTGCATTTATACAAAACCAGTAGCGTGGCCGAATAAATCGAAAAATGTAGTTGGCAGTTCGGCGACAAGCTCGGGTATGGCAAAGGAACTGCTCCTTCGCCATACCCGAGCTCCGATCTTCTGAAATGCGAACAAACATTCGCATATCTAACTGCGCTTTGATAGAATCGGTATCGTTGACGGCAGTTCCATGTGCCGGGCAGCGCCCTCCATCTGATGGGAGGTGATGCCCATGACCGATTTGATTGATTTCGTGAGGCTCCTGACCGCATTGGTCTCGCTTCTTACGACGCTTATCGGACTTTCCGAGGTACTCAAGCAACGCTCGAAGCGTAACAGAAGGGGTCGCCGCCGCTAAGGCGTTGACCCCCTAAAACAAGCAACGGCGCTGCCCAGCCAGCTACAACTTGGGCTGCCGTCAACACTATTCTACCCATGAATGACATTTTGGACAATCGGTAATGCCGCCGTGGGATGTGACAAAGGGACTGCCCCCTCGTCACATTCTAAATATTGCCTTTACGTGTTGATACACACGGTGTGCAATAATACTCGCACTGTGCAATAGCGCACAGGCTGAGTAACAAGGAGGACGCTTGTCCCAGCTCGAGAAATGCGATCGCAGGTCCCTTCGCTCGCAGCGTGCCCTTCGCCAGGCACTTGCTAGCGAGCTTGCCGAAAGCGGCGACCTTTCGCGCATTAATGTCGCGTCGCTCACCGAGCGCGCTGGCCTTACGCGTCGCACGTTCTATTCGCACTACCGCGATATTCCCGACTTTATCAATCAAATCGAGGACGGCTTGCTGGCCGAGATTCGTGAGCGCATTGAGCTCATCACTGCAGCTCAGCTGCCCGATCTCTATCACAACATCGATGAGCTCGAGCCGGCGCCCGGTTCGGTTGAGCTGCTGCGTTATCTTGCGGCCAACCGCGACTTAATCGGTGCGCTGCTGGGTCCGGGCGGCGACCAGGCCTTCATTAAAAGGATTATCGACACCGCGCGTGAGGCTGTGGTGCCGCGTGCGCAGACGGGCATTTTGGGCCTGGCGCTGGGCACGTTCTTTGACTACTACGTTACCTACGTCGTGAGTGCCGAGGTCGGCATGATTCAGCGCTGGTTTGAGCGTGGGCTCACCGAATCGCCCGAGGCCATGGCGCGCATTATGACGGTGCTCGCTTTTGTTCGCCCTGGTGACCTGTATGGCCAACCCATCGATATCAACGTGCCGGAATACGGCATGAAGCTATTGAACTTGCAGCTCGAGGATGCGGCCGACACCGCCGCAACCGTCGAGTCCAACAACTAAGAGGAGAGACAATGAGCAAACTCGTCGAAGGCATTAAGGACCGTGTGGTCGCTGCCGCACGCGAGGCCGCGCCCGCCGTGGTGGATGCCGCGCAGAAGGCAGCGACTGCCGCTGCCGAGAAGGTCGCCGAGGCAGTTGCCGATGCCAAGAACACGGCAGGGGAGACGTCCATCGCTAGCGAGCCCGTCATCGCCGCCGAGCCCGTAGCCGCCGCCCAGGCCCCCGAAGGCGCGATCTTCAACCCCGACAACGCCCACGGCAACCTGCACCTGGGCATCGACGTGGGCTCCACTACCGTCAAGCTCGCCGTGCTCAACGACGACAACCAGATCGTCTACGCCAAGTACCAGCGCCATCACACCGACGTCCGTGCCTGCGCCCGCGACCTGTTTGAGGGTGCCGCGACCGTGCTGCCGACGGCCCAGATGACCTGCGCCATTACCGGCTCGGGCGGCCTGCTGCTGTCCCAGTGGCTCGACCTGGAGTTTGTCCAGGAGGTCATCGCCAGCAAACGCGCCGTCGAGACCCTTATCCCGGCCACCGATGTCGCCATCGAGCTGGGCGGCGAGGACGCCAAGATCATCTACTTCGACAACGGCATTGAGCAGCGCATGAACGGCACCTGCGCCGGCGGCACGGGCGCGTTCATCGATCAGATGGCAACCCTGCTGCACACCGACGCGAGCGGCCTCAACAAGCTCGCGGCCAACGCCACCACCATCTATCCCATCGCCAGCCGCTGCGGCGTTTTTGCCAAGACCGACGTGCAGCCGCTGCTCAACGAAGGTGCCCGCCCCGAGGACGTGGCTGCCTCCATCTTCCAGGCCGTTGTGACCCAGACCATCTCGGGTCTGGCGTGCGGTCGCCCCATCCGTGGCAACGTTGCCTTCCTGGGCGGCCCGCTGCAGTACCTCTCCGAGCTGCGCCATCGCTTCTACCTCACGCTCAACCTGGATGAGGAGCACCGTATCGTGCCCCAAAACGCCCACCTGTTTGTGGCGAGCGGCGCCGCCATGGCGCACGAGTCCAACAAGCTCAGCACGTTCCCGCAGCTCATCGAGGCTATCGACAGCCTGGGCGACACACAGGGTGCCGAGGTCGAGCGCCTGGATCCGCTCTTTGCCACCGACGAGGACTTTGCCGAGTTCAAGGGTCGCCACGACCAAGAAGTCGTCCCCAAGGGCAAGCTCGACGGCTACACCGGCCGCGTGTTCATTGGCATCGACGCCGGTTCCACCACCATGAAGGCCGCGCTCGTGGGCGAGGACGGCCAGCTGTTGCATACCTGGTACGGCAACAACAACGGTGACATCCTGGGCACGGCCAAGGTCATCATGGCCGATTTCTACAACCACATCCCCGCGGGCTGCACCATCGGCCACGTGACCACCACGGGCTACGGCGAGGCGCTGCTCATCGAGGCTCTCAAGGCCGATTCCGGCGAGATCGAGACCGTCGCGCACCTGCGCGGCGCCAAGGCGTTCCTGCCCGGCGTCGAGTTCATTCTGGACATTGGCGGCCAGGACATGAAGTGCCTGCGCGTCAAGGACGGCGTTATCGAGCACATCATGCTCAACGAGGCCTGCTCGTCGGGTTGCGGTAGCTTTATCGAGAGCTTCGCCGTCTCTATGAACATGGACGTGCGCGCGTTCGCCGATGCCGCCATCCATGCCAAGGCTCCCGTCGACCTGGGCAGTCGCTGCACGGTCTTTATGAACTCGCGCGTCAAGCAGGCGCAAAAGGAAGGCGCCACGGTGGGCGACATCGCGGCCGGTCTGTCCTATTCCGTCATCAAGAATGCCCTGTTCAAGGTCATTAAGCTGCGCGACCCCAAGGAGATCGGCAGTCAGGTGATCGTCCAGGGCGGCACCTTTATGTCCGACGCCACGCTGCGCGCGTTTGAGCAGCTCACCGGCGTTCATGCCGTGCGTCCCGACATCGCCGGCTGCATGGGCGCCTATGGTGCGGCCCTGCTCGCCCGCGATCGCGCCGGCGCCGACGGCACCTCGGCCATCCTCTCGGCCGAGGACATCGCGCACCTCGCTGTGACGCAAAAGCACGTCCGCTGCGGCCGTTGCTCTAACAACTGCCAGCTTACCGTCAACGACTTTGGCGGCGGCAGGCGCTTTATCACCGGTAACCGCTGCGAGAAGGGTGCTGGCCACAAAAAGCAGAAGACCGAGGCGCCCAACCTCTTCAAAAAGAAAAACGAGCTGCTCTTTAACCGCGAGGTGCTGAGCCCCGACGAGGCCCCGCGTGGTACCGTGGGTATCCCGCGTGCACTCAACATGTACGAGAACTACCCCTTCTGGCACGCGTTCTTTACGCGCTTGGGCTTTAGCGTGCAGCTGTCCGACCAGTCGAGCAAGAAGACCTACCAGGCGGGCATCGAGTCCATGCCGTCCGAGAGCGTGTGCTATCCGGCCAAGATGAGCCATGGCCACGTGATGAACCTCATCGACCGCGATGTCGACTTCATCTGGATGCCGTGCGTGCGCTGGGAGCGCAAGGAGGATCCGACGGCTGGCAACTGTTACAACTGCCCCATCGTCATGAGCTATCCGACGGCGCTGGCGCTCAATATTGACGAGATCCGCGAGCAGAACATCGAGTTCCTGTACCCGTTTGTGCCCTATCACGACAAGACCGAGCTCAAGCGCCGCCTGTATCAGGTGCTCGCCGTCGACCGTGTGGCCGATGCCGAGGCTGGTCGCGGTCGCGTGCGCGGTCCTAAAATCACGCGCTCCGAGGTCGATGCCGCCGTCAACGCTGCCTTTGAGGCCGATGCGCGTTTCCACGAGGACATCCAGACCATGGGCGAGGAGGCTCTTAAGTGGGTTGAGGACCACGGCGGCCACGGCATTGTGCTCGCCGGCCGTCCCTATCACAACGACCCTGAGATCAACCACGCCCTGCCCGAGCTTATCTCGAGCTTTGGCTTTGCGGTCTTTACCGAGGATTCGCTTGCGCATCTGGTGAAGCCCGAGCGCCCCATCCGCGTCGTTGACCAGTGGATGTACCACAGCCGCCTGTACGCCGTCGCCCGTTTTGTGACGATGCGCAACGACCTGGACCTGATCCAGCTCAATTCCTTCGGCTGCGGTCTCGATGCCCTGACTACCGACCAGGTGCAGGAGATCCTTGAGGCCAGCGGCAAGATCTACACCGTGCTCAAGATTGACGAGGTGTCCAACCTGGGCGCCGCGCGCATCCGCATCCGCTCGCTCATGGCCGCGCTCAAGGACCAGGAGGCCGAGCGCTTGGCCGAGGCCACGGCCGCGGGCGAGGTCTTTGAGCAGGGTGACGCCGCGCCGGTGGCGCCCTCCACGGATGCCCCCGCGTTCGCGAGCCGCAAGTACACGTTTGAGGCGCAGCGTGAGAGTGCTTCGACCGCGTGGCCCAAGGTGCCCTTTACCGAGCAGATGCGCGACGAGGGCTACACCATCCTGTGCCCGCAGATGGCGCCGATCCACTTCGACCTGGTCAAAGAGGTGTTCCGCGGTGCTGGCTATAACCTGGAGCTGCTGCCCTCGACCGATCACGATGCCGTCGAGGCCGGCCTGCGCTACGTGAACAATGACATTTGCTACCCGTCGATCCTGGTAACGGGCCAGATTATGGAGGCCATCGAGAGCGGCAGGTACGATCTGTCCAAGACGGCCGTGGTTATCAGCCAGACCGGCGGCGGCTGCCGTGCCACCAACTACATCGCGCTCATCCGCAAGGCCCTGCGCGAGAGCGGCCACCCCGAGATCCCGGTGATCTCGCTTTCGGCCGTGGCGCTCGGCGAGGACAACCCTGGCTTTAAGATTACGCCGGCGCTGCTCAAGCAAGCAGTCTACGCGGTGCTCTTTGGTGACGTGATGATGCAGATGCTCTATCGTTGCCGCCCGTACGAGGCTACGCCCGGTGCCGCCAACGCGCTCTACGAGGAGTACGTGGCGCGCGCCCGCAAGCTGGCGCCTAAGTTCAACCGCCACAACTACACCAAGCTGTGCCGCGAGGCCATCCGCGCATTCGATACTATGCCGCTCGTGGGCGAGGGTACCAAGCCGCGCGTGGGCGTGGTTGGCGAGATCTTGGTCAAGTTCCACCCCACAGCCAACAACCACGTGGTCGATGTTATCGAGCGTGAGGGCTGCGAGGCCGTGGTACCGGGCCTGCTCGACTTCTTCCTGTACTCCATGAGCAACGCCGAGCTGCAGAAGGACGAGCTGGGAAGCTCTGCCACCACGCGCGCTGGCATGCAGGCGCTTATTAAGCTTGTGGACTGGATGCGTACGCCGGTGGAGGAGATGCTCGAAAAGTCCCGCCGCTTTGAGGCGCCCGAGCGCATCGGTACCATGGCCGACAAGGCCCGCACGGTGCTTTCGGTGTGCAACAACATGGGCGAGGGCTGGTTGCTCACGGCCGAGATGCTCGACCTGATTGACCACGGCGCGCCCAACATCATCTGCACGCAGCCCTTCGCGTGCCTGCCCAACCACGTGGTGGGTAAGGCCGTGATCAAGGAGCTGCGCCGTCAGCACCCCGAGAGCAACATTGTCGCGGTGGACTACGACCCCGGTGCATCCGAGGTCAACCAGCTCAACCGTATTAAGCTCATGATCAGCGTGGCCAAGGAAAACATGCGCGCCGGTAAGGGCTTTAAGCTTGAGAAGGTGGCGCCGCTCGCGATGGACGAGGTCACCGGCCAGATGCGCGCCCACGATGGCTGCGTGAGCTGCGGCTCGGCCAGCGAGGAGGCCGTTGCATCGGTCGCCAAGCGTCTGGGACGCGGCATTAAGAAGTAGCTTGCCTGCTATGGGCTAGATATGAGACAAACGGGTGGTGGCTGTACCGGCTACCACCCGTTTTTGCTGGACATATGTTGCGTAAATGGCCTTGCCGACGCCTTTCGTGGACTCGGATTTCGGAAGTGCGGGGAAAACTCCGAACCTTCGAGCACACTGCTCTTTTGAACTCTTGTGACCTGCGGTTTTGTTGCTAAAAAAGTCGGTCTGGTCGGCAGAACTCGATTTTTCACCGCACTTCCGAAAACTGCGATCTTGCAGTACGAAAAACGGCCTCCATAACTCTGGGTTTATTGATAAGTGTAGCCGTTCGCCGTATATCATTGTCCGTTTATGGAATCTATCTCCAACGAGTTGTAGTCATATGGTTTGATGTTGGAAACATATGATTACCGGCAGGCCGTAGGTGACGTTCCCCCTGATATCGGAGGTTCCGGGTATGTTTCGTGCTCCGTTAAACAACTATCGGTTGGGCTAACATGGATCGCCGTGTTATTTCGATAACCCTTGCAGTGGTTTGCCTAGCTGTGCTCCTGGGCGCTATAGGGCAGTTCGCTATAAGTCGAGAAACATCCTATATGCAGGAATGTGCTTCCGAAGGCTTTGCCATTGACGGTTACTATCGGGATGACGAAACAAGTCGGGAAACCCTGGCTTTTCTTGAGGAGGACAACTGTCGATGGCAGCTGGTCGACCAAGACGGAATCTGCACAGACGGGCAGTTTAAGCGTACGGATGATCCCAATATCCTGGTATTAAAGAAGGAAAACGGCGAAGAATTCGGCACGGTTCACGTTGCGTATATATCGCGCCGACGCAATCAGGGGCAGATTTACCTAATTAGAAATACTAAGGTGACCCGATTTTATCTTGTGAGCACCGATCCGGCGTTTACGGTGGAGTCTGGCGATGTCGATGCGGACGCCTGATTCACGGCAATAAAACAGCGAGCGGGGCGCGGCCATGGACCGCGCCCCGCTATTTTCTCGTGGCCCGCGTCACGTCTGCGCCATGTCGTGACTCGCGGCTGCGCGCATCCATCCCACGTCACGTATTACTGCACATCAAACTCCACGCGATCGAGCTCGGGCACATTGAGGTCGATGAGCTTGCGGGCTACACGGCGGTCGTGTGCCCCAAGCGCCTCGCTTGTCGTCACATGGGCGACAACCTCGCGCTCGACAAGGCCCTCCTCCTCGTCTTCGGTGGCCGAGGTCTCGACGGCAACGGTGTAATCCTTAAAGCCCGGCAGCACCGCGGCAAGCTCGCGCGTGGTTTCGGTGACGCCGTAACCGTCCTGCACGCCGGCCTGCGCCGAGCCAATAGACCCCGTCGTCATAACGATGCAGGGGATGGCAAAGACTACCGTGCCCACAATGATGCGGCGGCGCACTTTGCGCGACAGCTCGTTGACCTCGGCATTTTCCTCGGCGGTTACAATGCCGTCGCCGTTGAGGTCGCGCTTGAGTGGCACGCGCAAAAGAAGCAGCACGGCTTCGGCCGCCAGCGCGATAAAGACCACGTTGATGCCAAACTCGTAGAGCGCCGAGAGGAAGAGCGACCCGTTTGCGATGGCGATGCCGTAGCCCGCCGCGCACAGGGGCGGCATGAGCGCGGTTGCCACGGCCACGCCCGCGATAAGCGTCGCGGGTTCCTGGTCGCGCGAGTTGCCCAGGCCACCCGCAAAGCCGCCCGCGAGCGCGACGGCAAGGTCCCACACGGTGGGCGTCGAGTTGTCGATGATAGCGGCCGTGGTGGTGCCAAGGGGCGAGAGCTTAAAATACAGCGTGGACGTGACCAGGCAAAAGACCATCTGAAGAGCCAAGCCTGCGACGGCCTCGACGGTAATCTCGCGGTCGAGCGTGGCGATGCCGTATGCCATGGCAAGGACCGAGCCCATGAGCGGGCAGATGAGCATGGCGCCCACGATGGCAATGTCCGAATCGATATCGAGGCCGATGCTCGCGATGAGCATGGCGATGATGAGGATGCATAGGTGGGAGCCAGTCAGACGCGCCCCGTTTACAAAACGCTTGCGGATCACGTGGTAGGGCGCGCGCCCCTCGCGAATGTTGAACGCGCGCTTGAGGAAGCTATGTGCCTGTTCAGCCGCTTCGCTGTGGGCGGGGCGGATGCCATGGCGCCGATGATGGCGCTCGCGCAGCCGCTTGATCTGTTGTTTATCGAGTTCCATGTTCACCTCGTATTGCCGCAGGAACGCGGGTGTGTTCGCAGCATGTACTCTACACCGTGACAGGCGGCGCGGTCATCTTGGTGTGGAACTTGGACGAGTGGGTAAATGAGGACGCGCCAAATGCGGTTGCGGCCGAGGGCTTCGGCAGATACAAAAGCGCGGGATCGGATTGACTCCGACCCCGCGCTCTGTGTTGATGCGTTGTTGTTCGGCCTAGCCCAACAGGCTCAAGCCGACGGAGATGAACGCCAGGATAACGCCGACGATGGACTCGCCGCCCAGCAGACCGCTGGCGACGACCAGGCCCTGCTCCTGGAAAGCGGCGTCCTTGGCAGCCTTCTCCTCGTCCGAAAGACCGGCAGTGGCATCGCGGTGGGCGGACCACTTGTCATAGGCGAGCTTGACGCAGGAGCCCAAGAAGGCCGTGAGCGACATGTAGAACGGCAGGTACACGCCCAGGCCGATCATCATGGCCGGAATGCCGAGCCAGTACATAACGATGCCGGCGATAAAGCCGCCAACGAACCACGGCACGCTCGGGATGCCCGAGACCATGGTGGCGACGACGCTTGCCTGCGCGGCAACGAAGCTCTTGTCGGGGCCAAAGGCATCCGAGCCATAGGCGGTAACGAGCGCGACCATGACGGCGGCGGCGACCAGAGCACCCACGATGCCACCGATGGCCTGGCCGATCCACTGCGCACGCGGGTTGGTGCCCAGCACGGCGCCGGCCTTAAAGTCGTTCATGACATCGCCTGCAAGACCGCACGCCACGGCCACGATGCCGGCGATAAAGAACAGCTTGACCTGTGCGAGCTGCGCGAATGCCGCCACGATGAGCATGACGATGAGACCAAAGATCTCCATGGGGTCAATGCCGGTTTGGCCACAGCTCTGCGCGCTCATGATGGTGGTGACAAAGGTGAACAGCGTGACGATGACGGCCGGAACGGGGCCAAGGTCGAGCACGATGGCGATGATCACGGCGATGGCGGCAGCGCCCAAGCCGATGATACCGGCGTCGAGCTTAAGGGAGCCCGAGATAAGCGACTGCTCGTCGGTGTCGGTGGAGCTGTCGGCGGCGAGGCCGCGGACGATACCGGCGACCTGCGGCAGGATGTCCTTGAGGACGACGGCGACACCAAAGCCCATCATGAGGCCCATACCCAGGGACTTAACAATGCCCTGTGCGGTCATAACGTCAAACAGACCGGCAGTAGTGCCGCCGACAATGATGCCAAAATTGCCCAGCAGGGCGCCGGCAAACCAGAAGGCGACCGGGGCGAAGCCCACGAGGAAGCCGACGGAGAGCAGCATGGGCGAGTTGTAGATGGCAAAGGTCACGCCGGGGATATTGAGCGTGCACAGCATGCTGGGCACCACGCCCAGGGCGTCGCGAAGCACGCTGTAGATGCCTGCGATGGCCATGGAGCCAAAGAGCTGCTTGCCGGTCTTGCCGCCGGCCTCGGTGGCGCGCAGGGTCTGAGCTGCGGCGTTGCCGGTGGGGAACTCCAGCGCGGCGTCCACGATAAAGTGACGATGGATGAGCGCGGTGGCCAGCAGGCCCAGGATAGTGCCGGCGAGTGCCACGATAAACATGTCGAGCCAGCTGATCTGGTCGGCATAGCCCAGCATCCAGGCGCCCGGGATGGTAAACGCCAGACCGCCGGCGACCATGGCGCCTGCGGACATGATGGTGTGGGTGACGTTTGCCTCGTTGAGGCTAGCGTTGCCCATGAGCTTAAGGAAGAACAGCGAGATGACGGCAGCGAAGACGATCGGCCAGGGGAGTGCGCCCATCTTGAGGGCAGTGTAGGCCGAGCTTGCCGTGATGATCACGCAGCCAAGGACGCCGATGACGACTCCGCGCAGCGTGAGTTGCCCGCGCATCGAAGCGCGGTTCGAGGGATTGCTCATATAAAACTCCTTTGCGTATATCCGCTTCCCCGGGAGCGCCGTTACGGATACGGCGCGGGAAGTCGGGTTACCAAGGGCCGCCGCGTGAGCTCGCGCGCGGCCGCGCATCAGTATAACCGCAAGCCAGTCATTTTGGGACGGCTGGTTTAGGTAGGCGATATACTGCTGGACAGACGAAAGGAGCGCCGACGATGCTTAATGGGTGCGCATATATATTGACGGTCGACGTGGGCAACACATTCATTCGCTTTGGCCTGTTTGCCGAGGATTCGGCCGCGGCGCAGGAATGTCCGCTTGCGACATGCGAGATCACGACGCCGACCCGTATTACGGCCGATGAAGCGCGTATGCGTCTCGCTCAAGTCATGGCCGCGCTGGCGGCCGATGCGGGCATGCCGGGCACACTTGTGCCCACGGCTGCCGTGCTGAGCTGCGTGGTGCCGGCGCTCGAGCGCCCGTGGAAGACGGCGCTTTCTCGCACCTGTACGGGGCGCGTGCTCACTGTGGGACCGGGCCTCAAGACCGGCATGCCTGTGCACTACGATGACCCGGCCGAGATCGGTCCCGACCGCATCGCCGACGCCGTGGCGGCCCGTGCCGTCTACGGCTCTCCGTGCATCGTGATCGACCTCGGCACCACGACCAATATCGAGGTCATCGATGCGCGCGGAACCTTTGTCGGCGGCGTTATCGCGCCTGGTCTGGCACTCGGCGCCCGCTCGCTCTCGGCCGCTGCGGCGCGTTTGCCACAGGTCGAGCCCTCGGCGCCAACGCACGTCATCGGTCGCAACACGCGTGAGGCCATGCGCTCGGGCGTGGTTTTGGGCGAGGTGGCCCGCATCGACGGCATGCTTGACATGGTGCTCGCCGAGATGCGTGCGACCAAGGCCGCGGGGGAGGGCGACGTGCCCATCGTCATCACCGGCGACGATGCCGACCCGCTCGCGGCGTTGGTCGGTCACAGCCTGACGGTCGACGACGCGTTGACGCTGCGGGGTCTCGCCGAGCTGTACCGCATCAACCAAAAGCCCCGCCGCGTGTAAATGTGAGGGCGCCGGTGGGACAAACGCCCTACCTTTCACCTGCTACAATGGGTCAAACTATTGCGATTACGGAGGTGTCTGCCATGTCGGACGATCTTCATCAAACTTCGTCAGGCAAGCGCTTGGACGTCATTAGCTGGGACGAGTTCTTTATGAGCGTGGCCATCGCCGCGCAGCGCCGCAGCAAGGACCCCAACACACAGGTGGGTGCGTGCATCGCCAGCACCAACCACCGCATCCTTTCGGTGGGCTACAACGGTACACCCTCGGCGCTCAACGACGACTTTTTCCCGTGGGGTACGAGCGACGACCCGCTGCAGGACAAGCACAACTATGTAGTCCATGCCGAGGCCAACGCCGTGCTCAACTACCGTGGCTCGCTCAAGGACCTCGAGGGTTCCACGGTCTACGTCACACTGTTCCCGTGCCACGACTGCGCCAAGATTTTGGCGCAGGTGGGCGTGGGCGAGGTTGTCTACCTGGACAATAAGTACGCCGACACCGACGACGGCCGCATCAGCCGCCGCATTCTCGACTCCTGCGGCATCAGCTATCGCCAGGTTATCGTCGATGTTCACATCGGCACCGAGGGGCAGGCTCGGCAGTAGCGCGTGGCAACGCCAGCTGGCAACAAAAAGCAGCTAAAATGGCCCCGTCCCAAATTGACTGCTCGTGAAAGTCGTGTCCGCACGCATGGCTGGCGCCTAAGCGGGTACATGGCTGTAGTAACATAGCCCCTGTCCGCGGGCGTGCCCGCGTTATTGTGAGAAAGGAGCCCCTGTGGCTGTTAACGAAGAGCTGCTTAAGAAGGTTCTTGAAGAGATCCGCCCCAACCTGCAGGCCGATGGCGGCGATATGGAGTATGTGGGCGTCGACGATGAGGGCGTTGTCAAGCTGGAGCTGCAGGGCGCCTGCGCCGGCTGCCCCATGAGCTCGCTAACCCTTTCCATGGGTATCGAGCGCATCCTGAAGGAGCATGTGCCCGGCGTTACCCGCGTTGAGCAGGTCAATGCTTCCGGCGATGCCGAGGACCTGTACGACGAGTACGCGCCGTTCTAAGATGCGAAAGCTGCGGACGGCATACTCCGCATAGACGTTGCGCCCAAATTTGCGGCTGCGAGCGCAAGGCCCGCGGCCGCATTTGTATGTAGGGAGCAGGGGGATCGACATGCTCAACGACTTCTACCATATGCTTGATCCCGTCGCGATTTCGGCGGGGCCCATCACGATCTACTGGTACGGTCTGGCCTATGTGGTCGGCGCCCTGCTCACGGCGGTCGTCATGTACCGCACGCAGCGTCGCTGGGGCTTTGACATCACGATTGATGACCTGACGAGCGTCGTGGTCGGCGCGGTCTTTGGCCTCATCATCGGCGCGCGCCTGTTTTACGTCGTATTTTACGGTGATGGTTACTATTGGGCCCACCCGCTCGAGATCTTTGCCACCAACGAGGGCGGCATGAGTTTCCACGGTGGCCTGGTCGGCGGCATCTTGGGCGGCATCATCGTGTGCCGCATGTATAAGCTCGACGCCTGGACCATCGCCGACCTTGCCGTCATCGGCGCGCCGCTGGCGCTGTGCCTGGGACGTTGCGCCAACTTCGTGAACGGTGAGCTGTGGGGTAAGCCGACCGATCTGCCCTGGGGCGTGGTCTTCGGTGGCACCGCGGGCAATATGCCGCGTCACCCCTCCCAGCTCTATGAGGCATTTCTTGAGGGCATCGTGCTCTTTTGCATTCTGCAGGTGCTCAGCCGCAAAAAGCCGCTACTGCCCCAAGGCACGTTTATGGGCGTGTTCGTGATGGGTTACGGCATCGTCCGCTTCCTCGTCGAGTTCGTGCGCGTGCCCGATGCGCAGTTGGGCTATCTGCTGGGTGGCGTTATCACCATGGGTCAGCTGCTGAGTTTGCCGCTCGTGATCGCCGGCCTGGCGCTCATTATCTTCGCCCGACACCGCAATCGCCCCCAGCGCATCTACCTCGACGCCTAACCACCACAAAGGGGACAGGCACCTTTGTGGTGGTTTTGCCGAGTTTGATAGGTTTCTAGAAAGGCTCTTTGGACTGTGAAGGATTCCGACCTCTCCACAACGGCTGCGCGCGATGCCGCTCGCATCGTCTGGTTTAAGCGCTATCCCGCCAAGCAGACGCTCATCGCATTTTTGCTCGCGCTGTTGGCGACCACGGCGTTTTCCATCGATCCCGCGCCGGTGTCGAGCAACGCAGTCTTGGCGATTGACCCCAAAGCCTCGGGCATGCTGTACGTGTGCTACGAGGTGCTCCTCTCGTTTGCCGGCCATACCGACGCGGTCATGCTGCTTGCACTTGCCTGCCTGCTCACGCTGCCGTTTCGCTACGTGTTCTTTGGCCGCGGCGACACCTGGCGCCCATCAATCATTCTGCCGTCGCTGTTTTTCGCCATCTGCATGGTGTTCGGCCGCAGCTACGACTTCACCGATTCAGCCGAGATCGTCCTTGGCGACAAAGCTCGCATCATCTGCGCCTGGATTGGCGGCGCGGGCTGGATGCTCCTGGCGATCGTTGCCTTCTACCTTGCCTTTGAGTGTCTAGATTGGCTGAGCTCTCGGCGCATTCCGTTTTCCGAAGCGCACTTTGGCCGCATATGGCGTGTGGCTCACGCCGTACTCTCGGTCCATCCCTTTGCCGGGCCCTTCCTGGTGCTTATGATCGCCTGGGCGCCCACGCTCATCGCTTCGCTGCCCGGCCTTTTCATGGGAGATACGGGTGCGCAGATTCGCCAGTGGTTCAACTATCCCAACGGCACGAGCGACTACCTGCGCCTACTCAACCCCAACGTGCTGCTCAACGGACATCACCCCGTGGTGCACACGGCCATTATCGGCTCGTGCGTTCAGCTGGGGCTTTCGCTGTTCAACAGCGCTAACGCGGGCCTCATCATCTATACCTGCGCTCAATTTGTCATCACGGCTGCCTGCATGGCCTATTCCATTTCGTCGCTGCGCAAACTGGGCGTGAGCCTGCCGGTCCGCGGCGTGATCTTGCTGTTCTTTGCGTTTATGCCGATGTTCTCTAACTACGCGGCGTTGCTCACCAAAGATGTGCTGTTTGCCGACGCGTTTTTGGTGCTGCTGGTACAGACCGTCAAGCTCGTGGCATGTGGCTTGCCCCGTCGTGATGCCAATGTCGAGCGAGCGGGCGAGAAAGCCCCCGTGCTCTTTGCGCGCCACGACTGGCTGCTGCTCGCTCTGGGCGCCATGGGTTCCACGTTTCTGCGCAACGGCGGCCTGGTGTTTCCCCTGGCGGCATGCGTAATCGCGTCGGCGTTTTGCGCATGGGACGCGCATGTGGCTCGTCGTGCAGCCAAGCAGGCTGGTGCTGCGCCTTCGGGCGCCATCTCGCGCTTCCGCTGGGTGGGAGTTCTTGCGGTGCTTGCACTCTGCCTTGCCTTTAATATGTACTTCACCAAGGTCTTTATGCCGACGCACGACATTACGCCCGGCTCCAAGCGCGAAATCCTCTCGATTCCGTTTCAGCAGACCGCTCGTTTCGTCCAAAAGCACGACGGACTCAACTCGGGCGTCAACCCCACGGTTAAGGAGGACGGCACCATCGTGGAGGCTCCTTGCGACGGCTTGGTGACCGACGAAGAGCGCGCTGTGATCGACCGTGTGCTCAAGTACGAGAATCTGGGCCGCCGCTACAACCCGGATAAGTCGGATGCCGTCAAAAATTGCTTTAACGAATACGCCTCGCAGGAGGACATCAAGGCCTATTTTGAGGTGTGGGCCCAGATGTTCAAAAAGGATCCTGAGTGCTATATCTCGGCGCTCATCAATAACTATTACGGCTACTTTTATCCGAGTGCCCGCGATGCGTGGGTCTACAGCACGGCGCGCAGTGCCGAGATTATGGCGCGCCCCGATAATCTCAAGTACTTCGACTTCCATCCGGTCGATAGCAAGGTTGTGCGCTGGTGCGACCACCTGATCAACCTGTATCGCGTGGCGGTGCAGCGCATCCCGTTTATCTCGCTCACCATGAGCTCGGCCACCTATGTGTGGATCATGATCGTCGTGGTGGTCTACCTGCTGCGTCGTCATTCATGGCGTGCGCTGGCAATCTGGGTGCCGCTGTTGGGCGTGCTCGCTGTGTGCCTGATTGGCCCGTGCAACGGCTCGACCTACATGCGCTACCTGTATCCGGCCATCGCCTGCATGCCCTTCGCCATCGGCGCCACCGTCACCCGCAGCGACTTCCTCTGGTCCTAACTTGGTGCATTGGGGTCAGGTTACTTTGCACCAAAGGGTGGCATCATCACGACGCCTTCATTTTGGGGTTTATCTCGCAGGCCAGTAGGTATATCATAACGACGTTTGTTTATATTGCCCGAGCATCTGCGCTGGGCTTTAGGTCGAAACCGATAGGAGACACGTATGTCCGGACACTCTAAGTGGGCCACAACCAAGCATCGTAAGGGCGCGCAGGACGCCAAGCGTTCCGCCCTTTTCTCCAAGCTCAGCCGCAACATCACCGTTGCTGCCCGTCTCGGCGGTGACCCGCTGCCCGAGAACAACGCCAGCCTCGCCGCTGCCGTTGCCAAGGCCAAGGCTCAGTCCATGCCTAAGGACAAGATCAAGTCCGCTATCGACAAGGCTTTTGGTTCGGGCGCCGATGCTGCCGTCTACGAGAACATCGTGTACGAGGGCTACGGTCCCGCCGGTGTCGCCGTCTACGTCGACTGCCTGACCGACAACCGCAACCGTACTGCCGCTGATGTCCGTTCCGCCTTCTCCCACGCTGGTGGCAACCTGGGCACCTCCGGCTCCGTCGCCTTCCAGTTTGAGCGCAAGGGCCAGATCGTCGTCGCCAAGGAGATCCTGGACGAGAACGCCAAGAAGGAGACCATGATCGCCAACGGTGCTGCCGGTGACGAGGATGAGTTCATGATGGCCATCGCCGAGGCCGGTGGCGAAGACTACGAGGATGCCGGCGAGGAGTGGATCGTCTGGACTACTGCCAACGAGGTCATGGCTGTCTCCAAGGCGCTCGAGGAGCAGGGCGTCCAGGTCAAGGGCTCCGAGACCACCATGGTCCCGACCACCCCGACCGAGGTCTCCGGCGCCGACGCCAAGAAGGTTCAGCGCCTCATCGACCGTCTTGAGGAGCTCGACGACGTCCAGGATGTTTACAGCACCATGGACATGACCGACGAGGTCATCGCTGCCCTCGAGGAGGAGTAGCGCCCGCACGGGTTAAGCCGTGCATATCTGGGCATAATGAAGCGAGCATGCAAGCCTCGTGGAATAGATGAGCCGGATCCGCGTGCGTAGAGCACCGGACCCGGCTCTTTTATAATGATGCGAACCGTTTTGCATTTCGAGAGCCGAGATTTGAAGGGAGCGCCGCGTGCGCGTACTCAAACGAGCCCTAGCGATCGTGTACCTTGCCGCCACCATCGTGGCGCTGGGTACGCTTGTCTGCCAGTTTTGGGGGCCGTATACGTATCGCTTTATGTTGCTGATGCGCGACCCCATGCCGCGCATCGTCGTCACGGCGTGCGCCGGCGTCGTGGCGATCGGCGTGCTGGTAAGCTTCTTCCGCCTGATGTTCGCCCGTCGCGAACCGTCCTGCGTGCATCCGGCGGGGGAGCGCAATATCGAGGTTACCCTTGCGGCGCTTTCTTCGTGCGCCAGGGCCGCTGCCGAGCGCGACGACCGCGTGATGGTCGAGCATGTCGAGGCCCGCGTCCAAGGCTCCGACGATTCGCACGTCCGTTTTAAGGTCGAGGCTATCGCGCTTGACGACCGGGACGTGGCCTCCCTTGCAGCCGCGATGCAGCAACGTATCGAGGAGGCCTGCGACACCATGCTCGGCACGCCGGGCACGACCGCACGCGTCCGTTTTTTGCCGTCCAAGACTACCGTCCAGACCGTGGAGGTTTCCGGTGAGTGATACCAATCAAGATAAGACCGCTCGTACGCCGCGCCTGACGATTGACCAGAGCGCCACGCCGGCGAACGAACCTGTTGATTCCAAAGCAGAGGCAACCGAGTTACAAGACGCGGCAGCCGCGGATTTTGACGAGGCTATGGGTCTCATCAAGGGTACGGGCGCTGCCATCTGGAGCTATGCTGTGCGTCATCCCAACACCACGCTCGGCGCCGTCGCGGGTTTTGTGCTCGCGGTGCTGGTGCTCACGCTCGGCCTGTGGGACACGCTGGTCATCGCATTCTTCGTGCTGATCGGGGCTGTGATCGGCCAGATTCGCGATGGCGAAAACGGGATCGTCAACTTCTTCGGCCGCCTGTTTAGCGGTCGCTAGCATGTATTCGACCGCCGCGTATGCGGTGGGCATAAGGAGGAACCATGGCTTTTAACACGAAGGTCGATGTGACCGATACCGAGCTCGAGGCAGACGAGACCGTCACCGCCGAGGCCGAGGACGTAACGCTCGAGGACGAGGCGCTCGTCGAGGCCGAGCCCGCCGATGATGCGGACGAGGATGACGAGGAAGCGGACGAGTCCGAGGACTCGTTGACCTATTCCAACGGTGTGATCGAGAAGATCGTCGCCATGGCCACCCGCGAGGTGCCGCACGTCTTGGGCATGAAGGGCAACCTCATGCACTTTGTACAGGAGCAGTTTGGTGCCGAGAACCTGACCAAGGGCGTGACGGTCGAGGTCACCGATGACAATCGCGTGGTCGTCAACATTTCCGTCATTATCGAGTATGGCGCCTACGCGCCCGCGATTTTCGACGACGTTAAGGCGCGTGTGACCGAGCGCCTCGCCGCGATGACCGGCCTTGAGGTGGCGGGCATCAACCTACGCATCGAGGATGTCATCACCCCCGAGGAGTACGAACGCCGCACCAACCAGCACGAGTAACCTGCCAAAAAGGGACAGGTTTATTTTGGCAGGTTTTATCTGCGAAAACGTCAAACGGCCGGCCGCGCAGGAACATGCGCGGCCGGCCGTTCTTTGTATGCCCCCGATGCGGGCATACCGCTCGTCTAACTAAGGGTTGCAATTGCCGCGTTCCGCGTTACCCTAATGGGCGCATTGTTTCCAAATTGTTAACGAGGAGTTGCCGTAATGGCTGACGAGCACGAAACAGAAAGCAAGGCATGGGCGATTGAGGCCGCTGCGGCAGAGGCGGCATCGCGTGCTGCCGAGGAGGTGCATCGTCCTCCGGTGGTGCCGATGGAGCGCGTTGTCGATCGCGATGTTATTGAGCAAGGCGAACGCGCCGGCCGCAAGCGCAGCCAGGAACCAGGCTTTCCGCGCTTTTTTGCCGAGCTCAACCTGGGCCTGATCCTCACGGCCTTTGCCATCGTGGCTTTCAAAACGCCCAATCACTTTGCCTTCGGCGGCACCTCGGGTGTGTCGGTCATTCTTTCGACGCTGTTCCCGACTCTGCCCGTCGGCGTCTTTATGTGGATTATCAACGCGGTCCTGGTCATCTTGGGCTTTATCTTTTTGGAGCGTAAGGCAATCCTGTGGAGCGTCTTCGCCTCGTTTGCGCTTTCCGCCTATGTTTCGCTGTTTGAGCTCTTTATCCCGACCGATGTCTCGATGACGGGCGATATGTGGCTCGACCTGTGCTTTGCCGTGATTCTGCCGGCCCTCGGCAGCGCCATCGTCTTCGATATTGGCGCCTCGACGGGTGGCACGGACATTCTGGCCATGATCCTCAAACGCCGCACCACGCTCGAGATTGGCCGCGCGTTGCTGCTGGTCGATATCGGCATCGTAACTATCGCGGCCTTTTTGTATGGCCCGCGCGTCGGCCTGTATTGCGTGCTCGGCCTGTTTGCCAAGACGCTTGTGGTCGACAAGGCCATCGAGAGCATTCACCTTCGTAAGGTCTGCACGATCATTTGCTCCGAACCCCTTAAGGTCGAGGAGTTCATCGTCAAGCATCTCAACCGTACGGCGACCATCAGCCGCGGCTACGGCGCCTTCTCGGGCAAGTGCGTGACGGTGATCATGAGCGTGCTAAGCCGCCGCGAGGCCGTGCAGCTGCGTCGCTACGCGCGCGAGGTCGATCCTGGTGCCTTTATCACGATCGTTGACAGCTCCGAGATCGTCGGCAAGGGCTTCCGCGGAACGAACTAACGCGAGCGCGCTCGTCTAACAATCAAATAACGCCCTGCGCGTTGCAAAAACGTCATCTAGGAGAATTTGTCCTCACACTGGGTGATAATGATGACAAGACATCGTTTGCGATCCAGGTGATTCGCTCAAGATACGAAGGGATGATTTCGATGTTCTGTTCGCAGTGTGGCGCTCCCATGGGCGATAACGACAAGTTCTGTGGCGCGTGTGGTGCTCCTAATGCAGCGGCCGGTGCGGCTCCTCAGGGGCAGCCTCAGCAGGTCATGACGCAGCCGCCCGTGGTCAACGTGCCCAAGGGCTGTGTGGCTCAAGCGTTTGAGGATATGACCAAGATGCCGGGCGTACTACAGCGCGTGTGCCAGATCGCCTTTTTGCCGGCGCTTATCTGCGTCGTGTCGGTGCTCGTGCTGTTCATTCCCGTTATCGGCGGTATCGCGGCTGCTATCGGCTTTTTGGCAGCCTGTGTGGCAAGCGCGTGCGGTTCTGGCTTTGGCATCGAATGGGGCCGCGACCTGTCGCTCAAGGTCGATGACGGCATCGACCGTCCGTTGATGCGCTCCACGTCGTTTGGTCTCGGAGTCTTTTCGGGCGTCATCTCGAGCGTGCTCAAGGTCATTGCTGCCATTCCCGTTATTGGTGTAGTGCTCTCGGTAATTGAGGGCGTTGCGCTCGGCGCCGCAGGTTCGTACTCTTACTACGGCTCCTATGCGCTCGAGGCCGCGCTGTTTGGCTCGCTGGGCCTGCTTGTCCTGGCTCTGATCGCTTCGGCGGTCCTGGGCGTCTTCTTTAAGATGTTCGCCGACATTGCCGTGATGCACTTTGCGGTGACCGGTCGCGTTGAGAGCGCGTTTTCGCTCGATAAGGTCTGGGCGGCCTTTAAGAACAATAAGACTAAGCTGTTCTGCGCTTCGTTTATTCCCGAGTTTTTGACGGGCCTGATCGCCAACGTCATCACATGGATCTTGACGGCCGTCTTTGGCGCCATTGCCTCTGTTGGTATGTATAGCTACTACTACCGCCCCACGGTTATTGAGGCAATCGTTTCCGGCGGCGGCGTCACGCTCGTGCCGTTTCTGGTGCTGATCGCATTCGTCACCGTATTTCTTACGGTCTTTGGCAGCATGCTCAAGCATCGTGCCGTTGGCTACTGGGTGGCGCGTTACGCAAGCGAGTGGGCCGACGAAGACAAGGACGACGTCCTGACGTTTGTGCTGCCGTTTGAGAAGAAGGCCGCTCCTTCGGGCTATAGCGCTCCGGATGCTGCGCCCGCGCCCGAGCCGGCGCCTGCACCAGAGCCGGCGCCCGAGTCCGAGCCCGAGCCAACGCCTGAACCTGAGCCCGAACCCGAACCCGAGTCGAGTTCCGACGAGGACCTGCAGGACGAGTAGCCCTGCCGCCTGCCATTTGGGGACGGGGAGAAATGGTAGAAATAGAGCCTGACAAATGAGCGGGGGCGAACGTTGAGATAGCGTTCGCCCCCGCTTTGACATCGCGATGCGGCTATGACTGCGAGATAGTCGCGAATCGACTACTCGTCGTGCTTCTCCTCGCGGCGAGCGGCGGCGCGAGCTTCGTGGATGCCCTTGATCGCGGCATGGCGGGCGGTGCGAGCATCGTGCATGGCGTCGCGCGCCTCAGCGGCAGTCGCCTTGGCAGAGCGCAGCCTGGCGGCCAAGTCGGGGTTGGTCTCGGCAACCGCGGCGATCGTGGGGCCGTCGAGCTCCTCTTGCGTGGGCTCGGCCAAAAAGTCGATGGCATACTGGGCGGCCACCATGGAACCCTTGGCCAGTACGGTCTCGTCAATCTTGTAAAAGCAGGAATGTTGGGCGTACGTGGCGCCAATCTTGGGGTTGCGCGTACCTACAAAGGCGAGCACACCCGGTACGCGGCGCAGGTACTCCGAAAAATCCTCGCCCGAGAGCGTGCCGCGATAATGGCCTTGGCCGGCGGGGCCGAGACATTTAATTACAGCCTGACGGCAGCGCTCGCTCGAGGCCGCGTCATTTTCGACCTTGTAGTTGGCGATGGTGTAGTCGGTGAGCTCTGCCTCGGCGCCCAAGGCTGCCGCAGTATGCTCCACGATGCGGCGCATAAGCTCCGGCATTTCCTCGTGGGTCGAATCGCCGTAGGTGCGCACCGTGCCGGCGAGGTAGGCCGTGCCGGCAATAACGTTGCGCGCGGTGCCGCCGTGCAGCTCGCCGACGGTGATGACCGCCGGCTCGTAGGGGCTAATCTCGCGCGAAACGATAGTCTGCAAGGCGTTGACAATCTCGGCGGCAACCATAACGGCGTCGTGGCCGCGCTGGGGCATGGCGCCGTGGCATGAGGTGCCGCGTACGTCGATGCGGAACCAGTCGGTGTTGGCCATGCGTGGACCGGGCTCGCAGCTTACGGTGCCGGCATCGACCTCGCTCCAGATATGCGCGGCGTAGGCGCCATCGACGCCGTCGAGCACACCTGTGCCGATCATGAGCTTGGCGCCCTGGCCGTTTTCCTCACTGGGCTGGAAGACGATGCGGATCTCGCCGTGGATGTCGTCGGTCATATGGCGCAGAATCTGCAGCGTGCCGAGCATCATGGCGATGTGGCAGTCGTGGCCGCAGGCGTGCATGCAGCCCTCGTTGACGCTAGCAAACTCCTCGCCGGTCTGCTCGGTAACGGGCAGGGCGTCGATGTCGGCGCGCAGCAGGATGCGGCGGCGCGGCGTGCCGTCCTCGCGGTAGGCATCGGGCGCGGTGCCGCGAAGGGTTGCCACCAGGCCCGTCTTAAGGGGGCGCTCATAGGGGATATTCATGGCATCGAGCTGATTGGCGATGTCAGAAGTCGTGCGCTCCTCGGCGAGGCTCAGCTCCGGGTGCTTATGGAAGTGGCGGCGCTGCTTGATGATGTAGGGCTCAAACTCGGCAGCGATATCTTGGATGGCTGCGGTGATGTCGTCAGCCGCTCGCACCCCGGTCGCTGCCATAATCTGCTGTGCCTTGGTCTTCGTCATGATCGATTTGCTCCTTGCTGGGTTGATCGCAAAATCGTACAGGCTGCCTCCAGTATGCCACCTGCCACTTGGCGTGGCAAAGCAGCCGTTTGCCGCTTGGGGTTTAGTAACAAGAGTGGGGGAGTACACTCGGGGGTGTTGAATTTCCTGCCAGAGATGGGGATGCCCATGCAACATATCGATCGGATAATCCGCTCCAAGAACGTCTTTACCGCACAAGACGGCATCGATGATGCCCGTGAGCTGGCGATTGCCATCGCGGGCGACCGTATCGTCGCGGTCGGCAAGCCCGACGATGTGATCGCCGCGGCTCCCGCCGTCACGCCGGTTATCGATTACGGCGAGCAGTTTGTTTGCCCCGGTTTCCACGATGCGCACTTGCACTTCTTCCATACCTCGGTTGGCGCCTCGCCGTACATGCTCATGGATATGGGCACGTCCGAGGCAGCACTGGTACAGCACGCGCTCGAGTTTTCCCAGGACCTGCCCGATGACGCTTGGGTTGTGACGCAGGGCTGGCGCGACTACCGTTGGGACCCGACCGAGCATCCTACCAAGGCGTCGCTCGATGCGGCATTCCCCGATCGCCCCTGCGTTATGTATTCGGGCGACGGGCACACGCTGTGGCTCAACAGCCGCGCGCTCGAGGCGCTCGGCGTCTCACGCGACAGCGAGCCGCCAGCGGGCGGCAACTACGACAAGGACGCAAACGGCGAACTCACGGGCATTGCGCACGAGGCGGCTGCCATGCAGCTGCTGCCGCGCTGCCTGGAGTGGCTGGGCGAGGACCGCATCGCGAGCGCTTACGCCGACCAAATGAAGCGTATGGCAGAGCAAGGCATCACCTCAATCTGCGATATGTCGCTCATGCCCATGCCGGGCTGCGATTTTATCCGCGACGACGTCTACGACAAACTGCAGGCAGCCGGCAAGCTGGGCATCCGAGCCCATCTGTTCCCCACGCTGCTGGATGACCAGTCGCGCTTGGAAGAGCTGCAGACCCGCTACGCGAACAACGCGCTGCTCTCGGCGCCGGGTTTTAAGCAGTTTTTCGACGGCGTGTCGAGCGAACACACGGCCTATCTCACCGAGCCCTATACCAACCCGCGCTTCCCAGGCGACCAGGGCCGTCTGACGGTTCCTGCCGAGCGTATGCGCAAGCTGGTCCTCGCTGCCGCGGAGCGCGGTCACACCGTGCGCATCCACGTCATCGGCGACGGTGCCATCCATGCCGCGCTCGATATCTTTGAGGAGGCCGCGGAACTGTACGGCCTGCCCCAGCACGGTCATAACACGCTCGAGCATCTGGAGAATTTGCTGCCTCAGGACATCGATCGCCTGCGCAAGCTCAACATCATTGCCTCGAGCCAACCCTGCCACATCACGCTCGACCCAGGTGGTCCGGAGCGCGACCTGGGCCTGGAACGCAGCCGCATCATGTGGCCGTTCGCGACCTATAAGCAGCGCGGTATTCGCCAAGCCTTCGGTACCGACAGCCCTATCACGCCCGTTACCAGCATGAACGTGCTCTACACGGCTATCACGCGCCAGGACCCCAAAAGCCACTGGCCCGAGGGTGGCTGGCTGCCGAGCGAGCGCATCGATGCGGCCACGGCTCTGCGCAACTACACCCTGGGCAGCGCCTATGCAGCGGGCGACGAGCAAAACCTCGGCAGCTTGGAGCCCGGCAAGTATGCCGACCTAGTAGTCCTGGACCAAAACCCGCTTACCATCGACCCCCAAGAACTCCAAGCCACCAAGGTTCAGGCCACCTACCTGGCAGGCAACCTGATCTACGAGCACTAACCCCATCCGCATCGCCATTTTGCTGCACTGACTTTTCTGAACGCCGGGCCCGGATAAGTTACCCCAGCTCCCGGGGCGGACCGGAGGGCATGAAGTTTGTCGCGAGTTCCGCACGCAAAGGAAAGCACTTAATGTGCTTTCCGTCTTGCGCAGGACTGTAGAGCAGCAAACTTCATGCCCTCCGGTCCGCCCCGGGAGCCACTGCTAAGTTATCCCCCGGCATTCAGAAAATCTAAGTGCCAAAAAATAAGATTTTTTGACTCCGTGTTGTATAACCCGCCATTCGTGGGTACCATTCAACGCGTACGCAAACAAAAAGGGTTAATTCGCGTGGCATAACCGCGCGGCCCAAAAAGGAGGAGACAAGCATGTCGTCTTTGAAGCCGCTTGCAGATCGTGTTCTGGTCAAGCCCGACGAGGCCGAGCAGAAGACCGCTTCTGGTCTGTATATCGCCAGCAACGCTCAGGAGAAGCCGCAGCGCGGCACCATCGTTGCCGTTGGCGCCGGCAAGGTCAACGACAAGGGTGAGCGCATCCCCATGGACGTCAAGGTCGGTGACGTTGTCATCTACGGCAAGTTCGGTGGCAACGAGGTCAAGGTCGACGGCGAGAAGTATCTGCTGATGCGCGCCGACGACATCTACGCCGTCGTCGAGGCCTAGTCTCGTCAGAATCTCTGATTCGTCTTTGAACGCGCCCGCCGCATAGGACTCGGAAGCGGCGACGCGAGTCGCATTTCTTTTGGAGGATTACCTACCATGGCAAAGAACATTACGTTTAACACCGATGCCCGCGCTAAGCTTGCCAAGGGCGTCAACACTCTGGCCGACGCCGTTACCGTCACCATGGGCCCCAAGGGTCGCTATGTTGCGCTGCAGCGCACGTTCGGTGCCCCGACCATCACCAACGACGGCGTTTCCGTCGCCAAGGAGATCGAGCTCGAGGACAACATCGAGAACATGGGTGCTCAGCTGGTGAAGGAGGTCGCCACCAAGACCAACGACACCGTGGGTGACGGTACCACCACCGCAACCCTGCTCGCCCAGGCCATCGTCAACGACGGTCTGCGCAACGTCGCCGCCGGCGCCAACCCGCTGGCCATCCGTCGCGGCATCGACAAGGCCGTCAACGCCGCCGTCGCCGAGATGAAGAAGCAGGCCAAGCCGGTCGAGACCAAGGAGCAGATTGCTTCCGTCGGTACCATCTCTGCCGGTGACCCCGAGGTCGGCGAGAAGATCGCCGAGGCCATGGAGGTCGTGGGCAAGGACGGCGTCATCACCGTCGAGGATTCCCAGACGTTCGACATCACCATCGACACCGTCGAGGGCATGCAGTTCGACAAGGGCTACGTCTCCGCTTACTTCGTCACGGACAACGACCGCATGGAGGCCGTGATGAAGGATCCGTTCATCCTCATCACCGACCAGAAGATCTCCAGCGTTCAGGACATCATGCCCGTTCTCGAGGCTGTCCAGCGCGCTGGCCGCGGCCTGCTCATCATCGCTGAGGACATCGACGGCGAGGCTCTGCCTACCCTGGTCCTCAACAAGATCCGTGGCGCCCTCAACGTCTGCGCCGTCAAGGCCCCGGGCTACGGCGATCGCCGCAAGCGCATCCTCGAGGACATCGCCGTCCTCACCGGTGGCCAGGCCGCTCTGGACGAGCTGGGCGTGAAGGTCGCTGATATCACCGCCGATATGCTCGGTACCGCTAAGTCCGTCACCATCTCCAAGGACAACACCGTCATCGTCGGCGGCGCTGGCTCCAAGGAGGCCATCGACGCCCGTATCGCTCAGATCAAGGGTGAGATGGAGAACACCACCTCTGACTTCGACCGCGAGAAGCTCCAGGAGCGCCTGGCCAAGCTCTCCGGTGGCGTTGCCGTCATCAAGGTCGGCGCTGCTACCGAGTCCGAGCTCAAGGAGATCAAGCATCGCGTCGAGGACGCCCTGCAGGCTACCCGCGCTGCTGTCGAGGAGGGCATTGTCGCCGGTGGCGGCGTCGCCTTCATGGACGCTGCTCCTGCGCTCGATGCTGTCGAGATCGACGACCCTGAGGAGAAGATCGGCGTCGACATCGTCAAGAAGGCTCTGACCGCTCCGGTCGCCACCATCGCCAAGAACGCTGGCTTTGAGGGCGCTGTCGTGGTCGACAAGGTTGCCGAGCTGCCCGCTGGCCAGGGTCTAAATTCTGCCAACGGCGAGTGGGGCGACATGATCGAGATGGGCGTCCTCGACCCCGTCAAGGTCAGCCGCGTCACCCTGCAGAACGCTGCTTCTGTCGCCAGCCTGATCCTCATCACCGAGGCCACCGTCTCCGATGTGCCCAAGAACACTCAGCTTGAGGACGCTATCGCTGCTGCTACCGCTGGTCAGCAGGGCGGCGGTATGTACTAAGGCCGACAAGGTCTAGAACTCCCACCGGGAATCCGCAGGGCGTGACGGGGCTTCTCTCCGGAACGTCCTCGGACATGCAAAGAGGCTCCGCATCGCGCTTCGCGCTGCGGAGCCTCTTTGCGTCCTGCGGAATGTTCCGGAGAGAAGCCCCGTCACGCCCTGCGGATTCCCTGCGTTTACGGCCTTGAGGTCGGCGGGCGGGG
>NZ_QRQS01000001.1:0-19675 GCF_003475605.1 Collinsella sp. AF31-11 | reverse complement strand
GCGGAGAAGGACGTGGTTGTGGGGGATACGCGTCCCGGCTGCTGTTTCGCGGCAAAGCCGCGAAAAGCGCACCACTTTGGGGTGAGTGGGAGACGTGGTTGTTGCGACAACTGGTCCCCGCCACAAATTACCCTCGGCATACTTGCGCGAATACTCGCTCGTGCTACACTTGCAATTGCTGTTTCAGGGCGGGGTGAAATTCCCCACTGGCGGTAAATCGGGCGGTGTCAAAGGGGCGCCGTGGCGCAGGCGAGATGCCTGCGACCGAGCCGATGAGTCCGCGACCCGTGTGTGTTGGTTTGCATGCCGGCTGAACTGGTGAGATCCCAGTACCAACGGTTAGAGTCCGGATGAAAGAGGCAGGTGATCTTATGTCTGAACAGTCGCAGCATATCCATTTTGAGAACACGAATAGGTGGAGCACCAAACAGCTCGTTACCATGGCGCTGATGTGCGCCCTGGGCGCCCTGTTTATGTACGTGCAGCTGCCCATCCTTCCTTCGGCGCCGTTTTTGACCTATGACCCGTCGCTGGTGCCGGCGATGGTGTGTGGGTTTGCGTATGGCCCTGGTGCCGGCACAGCTGTTGCCGCCATAGCGATCGTTATCCATGCGCTTACCACGGGCGATTGGGTCGGTGCGCTTATGAACTTGGTTGCTACGCTGGGCTATATTCTCCCCGCGGCTATCGTCTACCAGAAGATGCATACCTACAAGGGTGCTGTGATCGGCCTCGTGCTCGGTGTTGTTGCCGCTACAGCGCTGTCTATGGTCGCAAACCTTACCATTGGCGTATGGTTCTGGTATGGCGCGGTCGATGTGATTGCCCCGCTCATGCTTCCTGCCGTGCTACCGTTCAACCTCATCAAGACCGTGCTTAACTCGGTGCTCACGCTTGCAGTGTACAAGGCGGTCTCCAATCTCATCACGCCTAAAAAGGACCAGGTCAAAGGCCGCGCATGATTGAGTGTCGGGGCGTTTCCTTTAGCTATGACGGTGCCGTGCCGGCGCTTGACGGTGTCGATCTGAACATAGAGGACGGCGAGTTTTTCTGCATCCTCGGCGGAAACGGATCGGGCAAGTCGACGTTTGCCAAGCATTTGAACGCGCTACTGCAGCCCGATGCGGGAACGGTGTGCGTCAACGGCATGGACGCGTCCGATCCCGAGCTGGTCTACGACATTCGCTCGACCGCGGGCATGGTGTTTCAGAATCCCGACGACCAGCTCGTGGCGACGCTTGTCGAGGACGATGTTGCCTTTGGTCCCGAGAACTTAGGGGTGGAATCCGCCCAGATCGCACAGCGCGTGCGCGAGGCGCTGAAGGCCGTGGGCCTGGTGGGCTTTGAGCGCCACGAGACCCATGCACTTTCGGGTGGCCAAAAGCAGCGCGTGGCGCTTGCCGGCGTGCTCGCCATGGAACCGCGCGTGCTCATATTGGACGAGGCTTCTTCGATGCTCGATCCGCGTGGACACAAGGGCCTCATGAAGGCTTGCCACGCGTTGCACGATCGCGGCATGACCATCGTGATGATTACGCACTTTATGGAAGAGGCCTCCGAGGCCGATCGTGTCGCGGTATTTCGGGCGGGGCGCGTTGCCATGCTCGGTACGCCCGAGGAAATCTTGACGCGGGCGGACGAACTTGCGCAGCTCAATCTGGATATGCCAGCGTCGTGCTGCTTGGGCATGGAGCTTCGTGCGAAGGGCGTGCCCGTTCATGCGCAGGTGCGCGAGGTGGATATGGTCGCCGAGATTGCGCAGGCTTATGCCGAGCGAAGTGGGGCAGACATCGCGGGGCAGTCTTCCGCATCCCAGTTGGAAATCGCTGACGGCACTGTTCCGGTAGACAACGAGGGCAACACGTCGGAGCCCGTCATCGAGCTATCCCATGTTTCGTACAGTTATTCGCTCAGTCCGCGCGAGCGCCGCCGCTGGCATAAGCGCTCGGCCACTGCGGGCAAATCGAGCAAACAGGCTCTCTGGGGAAACGACCCCAGCAGCCCGTGGGCGCTGCGCGATGTATCGCTGACGGTGCGTCGCGGCGAGTTCCTGGGCTTGGCAGGTCATACCGGTTCGGGTAAGTCGACGCTGGTCCAGCATCTCAACGGTTTGATTCGCCCTCAGGAGGGATCCGTTCGCGCGCTGGGGCTCGATCTGTCAAACAAGAAAGACGCCGCCGCGGTTAAGGCCAAGGTCGGCGTGGTGTTTCAATATCCCGAGCGTCAGCTGTTTGCCGAAACCGTGGCGCAGGACGTGGCGTTTGGTCCGCACAACCTTGGCTTGTCGCAGGCCGAGGTTGCCCGCCGCGTTGAGACATCGCTCTCGCGCGTGGGCCTCGACCTTTCCACGGTCGGCGACAAGAGTCCCTTTGAGCTTTCGGGCGGCCAGCAGCGCCGCGTGGCGTTTGCCGGCGTGCTTGCCATGGAACCCGAGGTCCTGGTGCTCGATGAACCCATGGCGGGGCTCGATCCGGCTGCGCGCAGGGATTTCCTTGAGCTTATCGATCGACTTCACCGTGATGGCCTGACCGTTGTCATGGTTTCGCACAGCATGGATGACCTGGCCAATTGCTGCGACCGTATCGTCGTAATGAACGAAGGCGCGGTGTTTGCCGAGGGAACCCCCGAGCAGGTGTTTGCGCATGCCGATGAGCTCAAGTCGATCGGCTTGGGCGTACCTGCTGCTCAGCGCATGGCGTTGGCGCTCGCGGAAGCGGGCGTGCCGCTGCGTCGCGGCGGGCTCTATACGGTTGAGTCGTTGGCCGACGAGTTGGCAGATTTGCTGATCGGTCGCTCGGACGGTTCTTCTAACGTCTCGGACAAGGCCAAATCCGAAACGGTCACGCGAGAGGAGGGTTGCTGATGGAGGCGTTTTCGTTTGGCAGCTACTATCCCGGCGATAGTGCAATCCACCGCCTGGACCCGCGAACCAAGTTGCTCTTGGGCTTTGTGTTTCTGATCACGACGCTCACAGTCAGTGGCTTCCGCGGACTGGCCCCTGTCGCAATTTTCGTCGTGCTGATCTATGCCGTGCCCCGGGTGCCGTTGCGCCGGGTCCTATCATCGATGGCGCCGCTGCTGGCGATCGTCGTCGTGGTCGCGGTGCTCAACTTGTTTACCGATCAGAGTGGGCGCATCCTGTGGCAGCTCGGCTTTCTGCAGATAAGCGAGGGCTCGCTGCGTTCTGCCGCCTTTATGGCGTGCCGCCTGACTCTGATGATGGCCGGCATGAGCGCCATTACGCTCACCACGCCCACGCTCGACCTCACCGCGGGCTTTGAGCGTCTGCTCGCACCGTTCGCGCGTGTGGGGCTTCCGGCACACGAGCTTGGCATGATTATGGGCATCGCGCTGCGGTTTATGCCGCAATTTGCCACCGAAATGAAACAGACGGCCGATGCGCAGGCCAGCCGCGGCGCGCGCGTGACGGGCGGTCCGCTCGGCGGTGTGCGCATGCTCGGCAGTGTGGCGATTCCGCTGTTCACCGGCGTGTTCCGTCATGCCGAGACGTTGTCTGCCGCCATGGATGCCCGTTGCTATCATGGCGAGCAGGGCCGCACACGTCTGCATGCGCTTGCATTTGGCCGCGGCGATGCGTTGGCGGCGGTGGTGACGGCGTTGCTGCTCATCTGCGTCATCGTCATCAATCTTCAACTTGTTTAGGCGCGATTTGAGCGCAAGAAAGGGGTCCCTATGACCGACAACGACCGCACGGCTCAGCTTGAGCGCGCCTGTTTGTATCTCAGGCGCATTCCGGCGTGGTATCTGGCCACGACCGATGCGAGCGACGGACATCAGCCCCGCGTGAGGCCGTTTTCGTTTGCCATGGTCGATGACGGCAAACTGTGGTTTTGCACGTCGCGCGACAAGGATGTGTGGGCGGAGCTGAGTGCGAATCCCAAGTTCGAGCTCTCGGGCTGGAAGCCGGGGGAATGTTGGATCGTATTGACCGGCGAGGCCGCACTTGAGGACGACGCAGTTGCGAGCGACAAGGTGCGTCAAACGGGTTTTAAGCACATGGTGGGCATCGGCGAGGAACACGAGAGTGCCAACGACGGCCGCCTTGCTTTCTTTTCGGTCCGCAACATTGCCGCGCGCTTCTGCGATATCGACGGCAGCGAAGAGCGCCTGGAGCTCTAGCTCACACAAACCAGGCTCCCAAACTAGCTAGTACAGGAGGAAACGTGGACGGATTGAATACGGTTTTGGAGTATCTGACGTCGGTACCGGCATGGTATTTGGCGACGAGCGTTGACGGACAGCCTCATGTGCGTCCGTTTTCGTTTGCGCAGATTCAGGATGGCAAGCTGTGGTTTGTAACAGCGCGCACCAAAGATGTGTGGCAAGAGCTGCTGCAAAACCAGCGCTTTGAGGCCACGAGTTGGTGGCCGGGCCATGGCTGGCTCATCTTGCGCGGGCGTGCCGGCTTGGATGACCGGGCTTTAGACGAAATGCGCGAAGCCGGGTGGAAGCATCTAGAGCACCTGGGCGAGCACTATGAGGGGCCTAACGACCCCGCGCTTGTCTTCTTTAGCGTCGAGGATTCCGAGGCATTTATCTGCAATCACGACGAATGGGTGCCGGTCGAGCTCTAGCCAGCTGGCTCATCCTAACAACTTGGTTTTCGCATGGGCGGGCCCCGTATTGCCCGGCGCCGTTAGGAGCGCCGGTCAATACGGGGCCCGCTCCATTTGTCAATTCCTTCAAGCGAATGTGTCGGGAATGTTTCAATGCATGAATATGCAAGCCATTTATGTGTTCATGCATCTTTTGGTGCTAAAGTTTCAACCCACCTCATAACGACTGCTGAGAAATGCGCATCGGTGCATAAATCGCAGACAAGGAGTCTGATATGTCTTTGAAGGTTGGAATCGTCGGCGCGGCGGGATACGCCGGAGCCGAGCTTATTCGCCTCATTCTCGGCCATCCCGAGTTTGAGCTTGTTGCCATTACGTCCAACGCCGATGCTGGCCAGCCGCTGTCCGCGGTGTACCCGAGCTTTGCTGGCATAAGCGATCTGGTTTTTACCACGCATGACGCCCCCGAGCTCAAGAGCTGCGATGCGGTCTTTCTTGCCGTGCCGCACACTGCCGCCATGGCACAGGTGCCTGCGCTGCTCGCCGCGGGTGTCTCCTGCTTTGACCTTTCGGCCGATTATCGCCTGAGCGACCCGGTCACCTTTGAGGCCTGGTATGCCGCCGAGCACACGAGCCCCGAGCTGCTCAAGACCCGTGCCTTTGGTCTGCCCGAGCTGTTCTGCCAGGACCTGGAGGCCGCCGCATCCGACCATGCCGATGGCAAACCCGTGCTGGTCGCCTGCGCCGGTTGCTATCCCACCGCAACGAGCCTTGCCGCCGCGCCCGCCGTGCGCGCCGGCTGGGTTGCCCAGAGTGGCCCCGTGATCGTTGACGCTATCAGCGGTGTGACGGGTGCCGGTAAGTCCTGTAACGCCCGTACGCATTTTTGCAGCGCGGACGAAAACCTGGAGGCCTATGGCGTGGGCAAGCACCGTCACACGCCCGAAATTGAGCAGATCTTGGGCCTAACCGATCGCGTCGTCTTTACCCCGCACCTGGCACCGCTCAAGCGCGGTCTACTCTCTACGGTAACGATGCCGCTTACGCCACAGGCTATCGATACCTTGACCCTTGAGGACGTTGTCGACCATTACAAGCAGTTCTACGCCGGTCGCACCTTCGTGCGTGTATTCGATGCCGGTCAGCAGCCCAAGACGGCTTCGGTCGTCGGCACCAACGCCGCCCAGATCGGCCTCGCGCTCAACAAGCGCGCGGGCGTGCTGGTGGCGACGGGCGCCATCGACAATCTGTGTAAGGGTGCAGCAGGCCAGGCGGTCCAGTGCGCCAATATCGTCTTTGGTTTTGACGAGCGACGAGGCTTGCCCACAGTGGCGTGCCCGGTGTAGCACATTCGATTGTTAACGATTTGGTAGTCGGGCATCGAGTGGGGCGCCACTCTTAAGCTGGTTTCATGATCACGACTGGCATGGCGCACCAACCGATGTCCGTTTTTTGTTTGACATAAGGAGTCATAAAGACGATGAATACCGAGCTGTTTGATATCAAGATTCGCGCTATCGAGGGTGGCGTTACGGCTGCGGCTGGTTTTAAAGCCGCAGGCATCCACGCTGGGTTCCGCAAGAATCCCGAGCGCCTGGATTACGCCCTCGTCGTGCCCGATAAACCCTGTCCCGGTGCCGGCGTGTTTACCACCAATCGCTTTTGCGCGGCGCCCGTGCAGGTGAGCCGTGCCAACCTGGGCGGTGCCGACAAGGGCTACGGCATCATCGCCGGCGTTTCGGTCAACTCTGGCAATGCCAACGCCGCCACGGGTGAGACCGGCCTTGCATGCGCGCGCGAGACGTGCAGCATCGCATCGCAGGTCATCGGCTGCGAGCCCCAGCAGATTCTAGTTGCCTCAACGGGTGTGATTGGCCAGATTCTGCCGATCGACACGTTTGAGACCGCCATTCCTGCTGCCTACGAGGCGCTCTCCGCCCACGGTGGCGCCGATGCCGCTCGCGCCATCATGACGACCGACACGCACTCTAAGGAGTACGCCGTGTCCTACGTCAGTGAGGCTGCGGGTCATGAGGACAATGTCTATACGGTAGGAGGAATGTGCAAGGGCTCGGGCATGATCATGCCCAACATGGCCACCATGATCGCGGTCATCACTACCGATGCTCCCGTTGAGCCGGCGGCACTTCATGCCCTGCTGCTCTCGACCGTCAAACAGACCTTTAACAAGGTAACGGTCGATTCCGACACCTCGACCAACGACACCTGCATCATGCTTGCCTCCGGCGCCGCCGCAGATGCCGAGCCTATCGACGAGGGCTCCGATGCCTTTGACGAGTTGGCATTTGCCGTGCACGAGGTGTGCGAGAGCCTGGCGCGCAACATCGCCGCCGACGGCGAGGGCGCATCCAAGCTCGTGACGGTCAACGTTACCGGCGCCGTGAACGACGAGGAGGCCGATATCGCCGCCCGTGCCGTTGCCAACTCGCCCCTCGTTAAGACTTGCATCGCCGGCCACGATTGCAACTGGGGCCGCGTTGCCATGGCGCTCGGCAAGTGCGGCGTGCGGTTTGACCAGGAAGACGTTTCAATCGACATGATGGGTATGCCCGTTTGCCGCGATGGCCTGACTGTTCCCTTTGACGAGGACGAGGCCTTGCGACGTTTCGAGGCGCCCGAGATCGTGATTTCGGCCGACCTGGGCGCAGGCGACGCGGCAACGACCGTGTGGACCTGCGACCTCACGCATGAGTACATCTCCATCAACGGCGACTACCGTTCCTAGATTCCGGGCACGCTGCGCATCTTGCCGCGATTGCGGACAGCGGAGCACGGCGCGATAACGATACGAAAGACGAGGCAGACTATGAAGTTCGCACGCGATTGTCGCTCGAGCGAATCCAACGAAGTTACCGCGCAGCTGCTGTTCGAGGCGCTGCCGTGGATTAAGAATCTGACCGGTAAGACGGTCGTTATCAAGTACGGTGGCGCCGCCATGGTCGACGAGCAGCTGCGTCGTGACGTGATGAGCGACATCGTCCTGCTCAAGATCATCGGCATGCGCCCTGTTATCGTGCACGGTGGCGGCAAGGCCATCAACGAGGCGCTCAGCCACTATGACATCCCCGTCGAGTTTAAGAACGGCCAGCGTGTGACCACGCCTGCCACCATGGATATCGTGCGCGAGGTGCTGGGCGGTAAGGTCAACCAGGAGCTGGTCGCGGCGCTCAACCACCATGGCAACCTGGCCGTGGGCGTGTCGGGCAGCGACGCCGGTACCCTTATCGCCGAGCCACTCGACCCAGAGCTCGGCCGCGTAGGCAAGGTCACGCACGTCAACACCGACTATATCGAGCGTTTGCTCGACAGCGAGTACATTCCCGTTATCGCCACGGTCGCGGCGGGGGAGGACGGTGGCTTCTTCAACGTCAACGCCGATACCGCCGCTGGTGCCGTTGCGGCAGCGCTCCACGCGCACAAGGCGATTTTCTTGACCGACGTCGACGGCCTGTACAAGGACTTTAGCGACAAGGATTCACTTATCTCCAACCTGACGCTCGACGAGGTCAATGAGATGCTCTACGGCGGCGAGGTCGATAAGGGCATGATCCCCAAGCTTCGTGCGGCTGTCGACGCGCTTACCGCTGGCGTGTTCCGAGCCCACATCATCAACGGTACGACGCCGCATTCGCTGCTGCTGGAGCTGCTGACCGATGCCGGCGTCGGCACCGTGATTCATTCCACCGAGACGGCTTACGAGTTCGATACGCATCCGCATCCGCTTTCGACGTTTGCTGCGCGTCTGACCGAGAACCTCGACGAGGTCGAGAAGCTTCAGACGGTCTAGCTGACCCGCAGTTGTCGCGTCCCTGCATCCATAGCCCTGCGCCGTACGGCGCCCAACGAAAGGCATCCCATGTCACTTGCAACTCAACAATCGCTCGAATCCCATTACGTTATGCATACCTTTGGTCGCTCGCCGGTCGAGTTTGTCGAAGGTCACGGTATGAAGCTCACCGGTGACGATGGTCGTGAGTACCTCGACTTTCTTGCCGGCATCGGCGTGTGCAGCCTGGGTCATGGCGACTCGGCTGTGCTCTCGGCGCTCGAGGCACAGACCAAAAAGCTTCTGCATGTGTCTAACTACTTCTACATCGAGCAGCGTGGCCAGGTCGCGGCGCTGCTGTCCAAGCTTGCTAACGACGACGTAGATGGTGCGCGCGTGCTTGCCGATGCCATTGCCGCCGGCGATGAGACCACAGCAGCTGCTCTTGGTGCCCCGGCTGCGGACGAGCAGGTGTGGGAGACCTTCTTTGCCAACTCCGGCGCCGAGGCCAACGAGGGCTCGATGAAGCTTGCGCGCCTGTACGCCAAGCGTGCCGGTAACGGCGGCAACACTATCGTGTGCATGCGCGGCGGCTTCCACGGCCGTACGCTCGAGACCATTGCCGCCACCATGCAGGATTGGCTGCAGGATAGTTTCCGCCCGCTGCCGGGTGGCTTTGTGGCCTGCACGCCCAACGATGTCGATGAACTGCGTGCAATCTTTGAGCAGCTGGGGAGCGAAATTTGTGCCGTGATGCTCGAGCCGATCCAGGGTGAGAGTGGCGTGCACCCCATGACCGAGGAGTTTATGGCGGCGGCGCGCGACCTAGCACACGAAGTGGGCGCCGTGCTTATCGCCGACGAGGTCCAGTGCGGTCTGTTCCGCTCCGGCAAACCGTTCGCTTACCAGACCTATGGCGTGGAGCCCGACATCATGAGTCTTGCCAAGGGCATCGCCGACGGCGTTCCTATGGGCGCCGTGGTGGCAAAGAAAGAGATCGCCGACGTGTTTAAGCCCGGCGATCACGGTTCGACCTTTGGCGGTAGCTGCTTGGCCATCGCGGCGTGCGCCGCGACGCTCTCCGCGCTCGTGCGCGGCGATTATGCCGACCATGCTGCCAAGGTAGGCGCCTATATGGAGGCAAAGCTCGCCAAGTTACCGCACGTTACCGAGGTGCGCGGTCGCGGCTTGATGCTCGGCTGCGACTTGGATGACGCAGCAGGCGATGCGCATGATATTGTTGCCCGCGCGTTGGCCGCCGGTGCCGTGATTAACGCTACGGGTGCCCATACGCTGCGTTTCCTGCCGCCGCTCGTCTGCGAGGAAGCCGACGTGGATGGTCTGATCGAGATTCTGTCGGGTGTCTTGGGCTAACGCGGCGCAATAACTCAATTTGGACCGGGTTCCGGACTGCGGGTGTGCCATATGCGGCACGATTCAACGGTCTGGAGCCCGTTTTGCCTTAGATTTGCTAAGGCAGGGAGACCTGCTGGTCAAAAAACATCAAATATGAGTACTGTTACCGATTTGGTAGCAGCAATTTTGGACTAATAAGGCCAGATAGCAAGTCGAAATGGCGATGAATGCACGATTTTGATCCAATTGTTAGTCCCTATAATGGACATATGTTGCATAACTTAAGCAAAAACTATCTTTTTATATGTTGCAAACAAAGTAGCAGTACTCATATTTGCCGTTTTTTGACCACAGCCTTTGTGACAGACGTGCTGGCGGGTTCGAATCCCATGCGCTGGGCCCAAAAAAGAAAGGCTCCCATTGCTGGGAGCCTATCAAATCAGTGGTGGGTGATGAGGGATGTCGCGTGCGGCTTCGCCGCCCGCTTCCGCTTCGGGCCTGCGGCCCTCGCGTGCTGCGCTGGAAAACGCTTACGCGTTTCCTCAGCTCCGCACCCTTGCGGGTTCGAATCCCTCTGCGATGGGCCTGAAAAAGGAAAGGCCCCCATAGCTGGGAGCCTATCAAATCGGTGGTGGGCGATGAGGGATTCGAACCCCCAGCCTTGTGCGTGTAAAGCACCTGCGCTAACCGTTGCGCCAATCGCCCGTGCGGAGAGAGTATAGCAAAACAATCGCCTCATTCACCTCATATCCATTAAAGGTAACTGGCGCGTGTCACAGCGGAGCTGATTCAGTTGAGATTGCCTGAACATTCCGCCCCTCTTTACGCCCTCGGGTATACTCAAAAGCTACTGATTCGATTTGATGCCCAGCAACAGCAGAGGGGATAGTATATGTGCGGTTTTGTCGGTTTTGTCGGTGGGACGGATAGCCAATCCGGGGTGCTCACCAAGATGATGGACCGCATCGTCCATCGCGGTCCCGACATGGGCGGTCAGTTTATCGACGGCCGCGTTGCCCTCGGCTTCCGCCGCCTGTCGATCCTCGACCTGACCGAGGCTGGCGCCCAACCCATGGCCAACGAGGACGGTAGCGTCGTTATCGTCTTTAACGGCGAGATCTACAACTTCCAAGAACTCCGTTCCGAGCTCGAGGCCAAGGGCTACAAGTTCCACTGCGGCGCCGACACCGAGAGCCTCCTGCACGGCTACGAGGAGTGGGGCGAGGCCGTCCTCGATCGCCTGCGCGGTATGTACGCCTTCGTCATCTGGGACAAAAAGAAGAACAAGCTTTTTGGCGCCCGCGACATCTTTGGCATCAAGCCGCTCTACTACTATCCCATGGCCGATGCGGGCGACGGCGCTCCGGGCGTGCTCTTTGGTTCCGAGATCAAGAGCTTCCTGGACTACCCGCACTTCCACAAGGCGGTCAACAAAAAGGCCCTGCGTCCGTACATGACGCTGCAGTATTCGGCAACCGAGGAGACCTTCTTCGAGGGTGTCTACAAGCTGCCGCCGGCGCACTACTTTACCGTAGACATCCCGACCGGCAAGATGAACATCGAGCGCTACTGGGATTGCGATTACTCTGCCGTCGAGAAGCCGTTCGAAGAGTATGTCGATGAGCTGGACGAAGTCGTGCACGAGAGCGTCGAGGCCCATCGCATCGCCGACGTCAAGGTCGCGTCGTTCCTCTCCGGTGGCGTCGACTCCAGCTACATCGCCGCTTGCCTCATGCCCGACAAGACCTTCTCGGTGGGCTTTGACTACAAGAACTTCAACGAGACCAACTACGCCAAGGAGCTTTCCGATAAGCTCGGCGTCGAAAACGTTCGCAAGATGATTACCGCCGACGAGTTCTTCGGTGCGCTCGAGGACATCCAGTATCACATGGACGAGCCGCAGTCCAACCTGTCTTCCGTGCCGCTGTGGTTCTTGGCCGAGATGGCCCGCAAGGACGTCACCGTCGTGCTTTCGGGCGAAGGCGCCGACGAGCTCTTTGGCGGCTACGCCTACTACGAGGACACGGTCCCGGTGCGCAAGTACAAAAAGATGGTGCCGCTGCCCATCCGTCGCGCGCTCGGTAACCTGGCGCTGCATATGCCGTACTTCAAGGGACATAACTTCCTGGTCAAGGGTGCCGAGATTCCCGAGAAGTCGTTCCTGGGACAGGCTCTGGTATGGCCGGAGCGCGAGGTCGACGGCGTGCTCAAGCCCGAGTACAACACCGGCGACGGCGCCTTTGAGCTTGCTGCACCCATCTACGCGCGCGTGAAGGGTCAGCCCGAGCTGGTCAAGAAGCAGTACCTGGACATGAACATGTGGCTCCCGGGCGACATTCTGCTCAAGGCCGACAAGATGTGCATGGCACACTCGCTGGAGCTGCGCGTGCCCTTCCTGGACCGCAAAGTCATGGAGTTCGCCGAGCACATTCCCGACCGCTACCGCATCAACGAGAACGGCAACAAACAGGTACTCCGCCACGCTGCCAACAAGTCGTTGCCCGATGAGTGGGCCACCCGTCCCAAGGTGGGCTTCCCGGTGCCGATTGTCTACTGGCTGCGTGAGCAAAAGTGGTACGACTATGTCAAGGAGTACTTCACCGCGCCGTGGGCAAGCGAGTTCTTCGATACCGACGAGCTCATGCACCTGCTCGATCTGCACTTTGCGGGCAAGGGCGATTTCCAGCGCAAGATCTATACGCCGCTCGTGTTCCTGGTGTGGTACAAGCGCTTCTTTATCGACGAGGACCAGCCCGCTGTTCAGGCTGCCTAGCCTCGGCTTACGAACGCCTGCGCGTAACGGCTCCTCCGGGAGCCGTTTTTGCGTGGGTGCGTTTCAGTTACTATAAAAACCGTCCCTGCCAAATGGCTGAGAAAGGTGAAAGATGCACCATTCGGATTCCGCGACCGTGACCACGGTCGATACGCTTGCCAAGCTTCTCGATGTGTGCGGCGAGCTGCGCGCATCGGAGCAGGTTGACGGGCGTGCCGTGACCGGCTGCTCGTTTGATTCGCGCGCGGTTTCGGCAGGTGACGTGTTCTTTTGCAAGGGCGCTGCCTTTAAGCCTGCGTTTTTGAGCATGGCGCTCGATTCGGGCGCCGTCGCATTTGTGTGCGAGGAGTCGCTGGTCGAGTCTCTGGAGCCGCTGGCGAAAGAGAACGGTGCTGCGATGCTGGTTGTTGATAGCGTACGCACGGCGATGGCGCTGTTGCCGCCCGAGGTCTACGACCGTCCCGACCACGACGTTAAGATCGTGGGCATCACCGGTACCAAGGGAAAGACCACGGCCGCTTTTATGCTCCAGTCCATCATCAAGGCGGCGGGCGAGTCCTGCGGCATGATCGGCTCGGTGAACACCGACGATGGTATCGAGTGCTACGAGAGCACCAACACCACGCCCGAGGCCCCCGAGGTCTGGCGCCATATCGCCAACTGTCGCGCGTCTGGTCGCCAGTCCATGGTCATGGAGGTATCGAGCCAGGCGCTCAAGTACCAACGCGTCGAGAATCTACCGTTTGACGTGGCGTGCTTCCTCAACATTGGTCGCGACCACATCTCGCCAATTGAACACCCCACGTTTGAGGATTATTTTGAGAGCAAACTCAGGATCTTTGACCAGGCAAAGACCGCCGTGGTGAATCTGGGCACCGAAGAGGTTGACCGTGTGCTGGAGGCAGCGTCGACGGCCGAGCACTTGGTGACCGTTGGCGTCGAGCATCCCGAGGCAAGCCTGTGGGCGAGCGACGTGCGCATGGTCGGCTTTAGCATCGAGTTCAACTTGCATGGCCTGTGTGCCGGTGAGTCCGAGGCGGGGGAGAAGGTCCTGCTGGGCATCGCGGGCGACTTTAACGTGGAGAACGCGCTGGTCGCTATCGCCGCCGCGCGCGAGATTGGCATCGGTATCGATGCCATCAAGAAGGGCCTCTCCAAACTGCGTGTGCCGGGCCGCATGGAGGTCGTGGAGTCGAAGGACGGCCGCGTGATTTGTGTCGTTGACTACGCGCACAACCAGCTTTCGTTCCGCTCGCTTTTCTCGTCGGTGAAGCGCGCGTTTCCCGTCAGCCCGGTCATCGCAGTGTTTGGTGCTGCCGGCGGCAAGGCGCAGGAGCGCCGCGAGCAGCTTCCGCGCGAGGCCGCACCATATTCCGACCTGATGATCTTTGCCAACGAGGACCCGGCTCACGAGGACCCGATGAAAATCTGTCGCGAGCTTGCCGAACATGTTCCCGACGATACGCCGAACAAGATTATCCTCGATCGCGAAGCCGCTGTGCATGCGGCGTTCAAGGCGGCGCGCGAGGAGTACGTCAACCCCGATGCTCCCACCATTGTTTTGCTGCTGGCAAAGGGTGACGAGGAGCTCATGCACGTGGGCGACGAGTTCGTGCCCATCGAGAGCGACCTTTCACTGGCCAATCGCCTGATCGATGTTGCCCAGTTTGACTAATGAACCATGATGGCGGCGGCGCCCTGAGTGCGCTGTCGCCATAAGCGTGTTCCCCCGATCAAAACATGCCGTCCAAGTCCAAACCCTTCTACGTAATGGAGTGACCATGTCCCACAACACCCTGCCGACCGTTGCCGAGCTTTCGGGCGAGATGCGCGAGCGCTTGGCCAAGGTTAAGTACGTCTTTACCGACCTGGACGCCACCATGCTCGCGCCCGGCTCGTGCGTGCTGCGCGACAACGACGGCAACCCCTCGACCAAACTCGTCGAGGCCGTCGTGGCGCTCGCTCGCGCTGGTATTCAGGTGGTTCCCACCTCGGGCCGCAACCGTACCATGATCCACGAGGACGCGCGCGTGCTCGGCCTCAACTCCTACATTGGTGAGATGGGCGGCCTGGTCATGTACGACCTCAAAGCCAACGATTGGGAGTATCTGACCGGCGACATGCCTTACGACCCCGCCTGCGGCCTTACTCCGCACCAGGTGATCGAGCAGACCGGCGTGTGCGAGAAGATCCTTGCTCGCTGGCCGCACAAGATCGAGTACCACAACGACATGTCGACCGGCTACAAATACCGTGAGGTCACCGTCGGCATGCGTGGCGACATTCCCGATGATGAGGCCCAGGCCATTCTCGACGAGGCCGGCTGCGGTCTGGTCTGGGCCTGCAATGGCCACCTGACGCATCTGTCCAAGCCGACGACGCTCGAGCTCGATCGCGTCGAGGACGGTCGCGCCTTTAACATCAACCCGGCGGGTCTCGACAAGGGCGTGGCGGTCGCGCGCTTCTGCGAGCACCTAGGGATCGAGCGCGAGGAGACGCTCGCGCTCGGCGATTCCGAGTCCGATTTCTACATGGCCGACCACGTGGGCACGTTCTGCCTGGTCGAGAACGGTCTGACCAGCGCCGGCGCGCCCGAGTTCCTGGACGCCTGCGACAACGCCTTTGTCACCCGCGGCAAGATTGTCGACGGCTGGGTGGCAACGGCTGAGCTGCTTGTTGCGGCCCGTTCATAGCGCGACGCATCACGCGTGGCCGCATTTTTCGAGAGAGAATCTGGTGAGGTAATGTCCGATATCGAGAATCTGGCCGGGGACACGCGCCCCATCGGCGTGTTCGACTCGGGCCTGGGCGGCCTGACGGTCGCACGGGCAATTGCCACGGCGCTTCCGCACGAGTCTGTTTACTACTTTGGCGATACTAAGCGCTGCCCTTACGGCACTCGCACCGAGGATGAGGTGCGCTCGTTTGCGCTGCAGGCGGGGCGCTGGCTTTCGAGGCACGACGTCAAGATTATGGTCATCGCCTGCAACACGGCAACGGCTGCGGCGTTGCGTCTGGCCCAGCAGGTGCTCGACGTTCCTGTGATCGGCGTGATCGCGCCGGGCGCGCGTGCGGCTATCAACAGCACCCGCACGCGCCGCGTGGGCGTGCTCGCCACTAACCTCACCATCCGCTCGGGTGCCTACACGCGCGCCATCCAAGACCTGGATGCCGGCGTGGACGTGTACGGCTGCCCTGCCTCGAGCTTTGTCGAGGTCGTTGAGCACGAGCTCGCCTCGGGCGCGCATCTGCAGGAGCAGTGGCTCGAGAACGAGGACATCTTCGATACGCCTGCCGTGCGTGCGCTGGTGGGCGCCACGGTTGAGCCGCTGCGCGACCACGGTATCGATACCGTGGTGCTCGGCTGCACGCATTTTCCGCTGTTGGTGGGACCTATCCGCCATGCGCTGGGGCCTGGGGTGCGCGTCGTGAGTTCCGCCGAGGAGACCACGCGCGAGCTGACCGATATCCTCACGCGCCGCGAGCAGCTGGCGGGCGACGCCGCCGAGCCGCAGCATCGTTTTGCCACGACGGCCGATAACATTGCTGAGTTTGCGGTGGCGGGCAGCTTTATCTTTGGACAGCCGCTCAAGAGCATAGAACATATCGATATCGATGAGCTGAAATAGATGTAAGGCCACCGACCAAAGGCTCACTTTCACCTTTTGCCGAAAGGATATTTCTATGGAGTACATGCAGGTCAACCGCGCCAACGGCCGCGCCGCCGATGAGCTGCGCCCCGTTAAGCTCACCCGTGGCGTCATGAAGCACGCCCACGGCTCGTGTTTGGCCGAGTTCGGTGACACGCGCGTGCTGTGCGCCGCCACTATCGAGGAGGGCGTGCCGGGCTGGCGAAAGGGAGCTAAGGCCGGCTGGGTGACCGCGGAATACGCCATGCTGCCGGCGTCGACCGGCAAGCGCTGCAAGCGCGAGCACGCCAACCGCAAGGGCCGCTCCATGGAGATCGAGCGCCTCATTGGCCGCAGCCTGCGTACCGTCGTCAACATGAAGGCGCTCGGCGAGTACACCGTCACCGTCGACTGCGATGTGATTCAGGCCGATGGCGGCACGCGTACAGCGAGCATCACCGGCGCCTGGGTGGCGCTGCACGACGCCCTCGCCATGTGGGTCGAGGCGGGCAAGATCGAGCGCATCCCGCTTATCGGCCAGGTGGCTGCCATCTCCATGGGCGTTGTCGACGGCAATACGCTGCTTGACCTCGATTATTCCGAGGACAGCCATGCCGAGGTCGACATGAACCTCGTCGCCACCGACACCGGTGAGATGATCGAGCTCCAGGGCACCGGCGAGCAGGCGCCCTTCGACCGCAAACGCCTCAACGCCCTGCTCGACCTGGGCGACAAGGGTATCGCCGAGCTCATCGAGCTCCAGCGCCAAGCCCTCGCCTAACCTGCCAAAAAGGGACAGGTTTATTTTGGTAGGTTTTATCCGCGGAGACGTCTAGACACAAGACTGCCGTTGATTGAGAGGGGAGAGGCTAAGGTCCTCGCCGTCCTCAACACGGCATTGCTATAGAGACAAGGAGACCACTCATGGCACTTGAGAAGATCGACATCGACACCCTCGACCCGGCGGCGACCATCGTCGTGGCAACCGGAAACGCTCATAAGCTCACCGAGATCGAGGCCATTTTGGGCAAGGTCATGCCCGAGGTGCGCTTTGTGGCGCTCGGCCAGCTGGGCGATTTTGAGGACCCCGAGGAAAACGGCATGACGTTTTTGGAGAACGCCATCATCAAGGCGCAGGCTGCCGTCGAAGAGACGGGGCTCATGGCCATTGCCGACGATTCGGGCCTGGTCGTTGACGCGCTGGACGGTGAGCCCGGTGTGTATAGCGCGCGCTACGCGGGCGTTCACGGCGACGATGCCGCCAACAATGCCAAGCTGCTCGTTAACCTGGAAGGCGTGGCGGACGAGGACCGCACCGCGCGCTTTATGAGCGTCGTTGCGCTTATCGACACGGACGGTTTGGTCACCTATGGTGAGGGCGCCTGCGAGGGCGTTATCGCACACGAGGGCCGCGGCGATCACGGCTTTGGCTACGACCCGCTGTTCCTGCCGGTCGACACGCCGGGCAAGACCATGGCTGAGCTAACGGCGGACGAGAAGAACACCATCAGTCATCGTTTCCACGCGCTTGAGCATCTGTCCGCCAAACTGACGGGCGAGGAGTAGGCTGTGCGTGCGGTGGTTCAGCGCGTGCTCAACGCCGGCGTGACGGTCGACGGCGAGTGCGTGGGCAAAATTGGGCGCGGCTATCTGGTGCTGCTGGGCGTGGGCCACGGCGACACGCGCGCCGAGGCCGATAAGCTGTGGGGCAAGCTCCGGGGCTTGCGCATTAACGAGGACGAGAACGGCAAGACCAACCTGGCACTTGCCGATGTCGACGGCGAGGTGCTCGTGGTGTCGCAGTTCACGCTGTTCGCCGATTGCCGTCACGGCCGCCGCCCATCGTTTACCGATGCAGGCGCCCCCGATGTCGCCAACGAGCTTTACGAGTACTTTTTGACGCTCGTTGCCCAAGATGTCGAGCACGTGGCACATGGCATCTTTGGCGCCGACATGAAGGTCGACCTGGTCAACGATGGCCCGTTCACCATCGTCCTGGACACGGACAACCTTTAGGTTACTCGGTTTTACCAAACCGCGTAACAACTGGTCATGCGAGGTTGTCGTCTGGTACGTATTTGGGACGGGGCTTATTTAGCTACTTGCGTGTGGTGGCAGCAGGGTGCTATAGTATTAGAGTTTTGTCTATCTTAGGGGTATTATCCCCTTTTTGAATTGCACCTTCTGGAGGCCCTGTTCATGGAAGAGATGGAAGTCAATCACGTCGACGACATCCACGAGAAGCTGACCGATATGGTGGGCGATCGCGTCAAGGTTAAGGCCAACATGGGCCGTACCCGCGTCGTCGAGCGCATGGGCACCATCAAGAGCGTCCACCCCGCCGTCTTTATCGTCGAGGTTGACGAGCGTCGCGGCCGCAAGTCGCGTCAGTCCTACCAGTACATCGATGTCCTCACCGGCCAGGTCGAGCTGTTCGACCCCGAGAGCGGCGAGCATATCTTTACCCCGCTCGGCAATCAGCTCGAGGAGCACTAACAGTGACCGATTGGTCCCTGACTCTTACCGCGCCGGCAAAGATTAACCTCTACCTGGGGGTTCATATCGAGCGTGACGACCGTGGCTACCACAAGGTCGATTCCCTGATGGCAGCCGTCGGCCTAGCCGATACCGTGACGGTCGCTCCGGCACAGGAGCTGACCGTCCAGACGGTTCCGGCATCAGATTTTCCCATGCAAAAGAATACGGCGTATCGGGCTGCGGTTGCCATGGCCGAGCATTATGGTCGCGAGGCCAACGTGTGCGTGACGATCGAGAAGCATATTCCGTTGTGCGCCGGTCTGGGCGGTCCTTCGACGGATGCCGCCGCGGTCATTATCGCTTTGGCGGAACTCTGGGGCATCGACCGCACCGATCCTGCGCTGGACGATATCGCCCGCAGCATTGGCGCCGATGTGCCGTTCTTTTTGCATACGAGCCCTGCATTTTACGTGGGCGGGGGAGACGTTCTGGCGACCGAGTACCCCGCATTGCCCGCAACGCCTGTCGTGCTGGTTAAGCCGCGCGAGGCGAGCGTTTCAACGGTTGAAGCGTATCGACGCTTTGACGAGACCCCAGTGCCTGCGGAGAAGCCCGGTGCGATCGCATCGGCGCTTCGCTCGGGAGACGCCGAGACTGCCTACGCGCTCGTCCACAACAACCTGGGCGTCATTTCCGCGCAGATGGAGCCGCAGATCCAAGTGGTCCTCGACTGGCTGCGCACACAGGACGGTACCGTTGCCGTGGACGTGTGCGGGTCGGGCGCCTGCTCGTTTGCCATTTGCGACACCGCCGTCACGGCAGCAAATCTGGCGGCACTCGCTCAGCAAAATGGCTGGTGGGCCTGCGCAACGGAGCTCATTTCCAACACGGTTCAGATCGACGCGCCAAAGAAATAAAAAATTTTCTAGCACGTGGCGGAAATCTTTGTTACTATAGTCGAGCTAACGGGTTGTGGCTCAGTTTGGTAGAGCACTGCGTTCGGGACGCAGGGGTCGCTGGTTCAAATCCAGTCAACCCGACCACAGATCATAAGAGCGAACTTGCAGTCTACCTG